>CAZWAS010000060.1:0-10662 GCA_964631915.1 uncultured Spirochaetales bacterium
GATATACCGTCCAAGGGATGATGAGCGCAGCATCGGAGAATCCTGCAGAACCGTTCGTGAAGCCGATTATGCCGGCTTTTGTATGGAGGCTCGGATCCGGGACGACGTTGGGAACCATGCCGTCCGCCCTCTGATCCGCAGCGAGGTCGCCCAACCACTTACGGTAAAACGACGCTGTTTCCATTATAAACGAGCCTGTTTTGGCGAAAACCTGTGCATCTCCGGTCCAGCCAGAACGTTCCCGTTGGGGGCAATCCGTCGGAATGTCCAAGAAGTTGCTTTTCAAGCTCCATTCGATATTCTTGTGCAGCCGCGTGATAAGGGGATGGGAACATTCGAATGATCCTGTAGGAAGCATGTCCGAGTACAGGGCGATGCCCGTGAAATTGGCAGGCGTCGGTTCTCCGGGGAACCCTTCGACCAGAACATAGCGGAAACCTTGGAACGTGAAACGTGGCTCGTAAACTTCGGGGCCCCCGCCTTTCAGCGTGTAGCGCACTTCCTGCCGCAGCACATCCAATTTGAAGATAGCATGCAGCAAAGGAGAAACGTTGAGGTTCTTCATGGTGAAGTTGCCCTGTTCGTCGAGCGTCTCTCCGTGCTTAAGGATGATCGTGGTTCCCGCAGGACCCTCCACGTGTATGCGTATGCGTCCCGCAAAATTCTGTCCCATGTCCAAGACGATTCCTCCGTCCGGCGTATGAAGGATGCTAGGGACGAACGTTTCGTGCCGCCGGACAGGCGGACCGTTCGAAGCGATGAGGGTATCGAATGGATGGTCGGCTATGCGAACGGGATGCCAGGCATGATCGTCGTATCCGGGCAAATTCCATGCGCCGAGCTCCAGCCGCGCGTCGTAAATCTCCCCGTCTTTCAGGTCCGATGCGAGTATGGGGCCTGTAGCGGTCTTCCACTCCTCGTCCGAGGTCACCCACTGTTCCGATCCGTCTGCAAACCGAACATGCAGTTGCAGCAACAGCGAAAGCCGTTCCCCATAGAGGTTGCGAAAGGAAAGGGCGTCGGTTTTACCCCGGTACCAGCCATCCCCGAGGATGGCACCGACAGCGTTGTCTCCCGATTGCAGCATCGCGGTGACATCGTAGGTCTGGTACTGTAGCCGCCTGTGGTACGAAGTAAAGCCGGGTGTCAGCACGAGATCTCCGACTACTTTGCCGTTGAGTGAAACTTCGTAGACGCCGTGAGAAGAAACGTAGATTCGGGCACTGAGAACTTCGGCCGATCCGAGGGTGAACGACCGTCGCACATACGGACACGGTTTGGCTGCCTTTGGATTTATTTCGCCTTCAGGCTCGATCCATTTCGCCCGCCATTCCTTCGGATCCAGAAGCCCCATCTCCCAATACGCGGGTTCGCTCCAGTCGCTCTGTTCGCCCCTCTCATCCCAGACGCAGACATGCCAGTAATATCGGGTTTCCGAGCGAACATCAGGTCCCTCGTATGCCACATGAATGCATTGGTCGGAGAAAACTTGCCCCGTATCCCAGAGCAGTTCCCTCTGCTCCTGCAACCGCCGGATATCCGTTGCGACCTGGATACGGTACGCAGATTGCATAGCACCCCTCCGGTCGGACTCAACGCGCCAGCTCAACCGGGGTGTATCGATGTCGATTCCAATCGGGTTCACCCGATACTCGCATCGTAAATGTTCCACATGCATCGCTTTTCTCCCGTTCCTGTCAGGATCATTGAAGGCGGAGAGAAAATCAATAACCGGGGGAGGCTTTTCCAGTATCCTCTGATGATCTCTGCGCCCTTGGACGGCATTGCCGGCTGTCCATGCTTGCAGAAAAAACGATGCAGAACAATATTATTGTAGAAATCGGCGCTTCGGCGTGATAGAATCGAACATAGCCTCGCAGCAATGCCCGACAGGATGGTAACGATCATGCGAAAAAAAACATTGAAGCGACTCATGGCGATAGCTTTGGTTCTGAGTTGCTCAGGCTGGTCCTTGTATGCTGAAGAATATCCTCGCTGGGATTTCCATTCGGAGCTCGACCTCTACCTCGGCTTAAAGGCAGGTGCGGAATGCAGGATTTCCGATCATTTCGGAATACGGGGTTCCTTCGGCTTCTGCCTCATCAATCCTCCTCTGTTCTCCTATACGCTCATCTGGATCGGGCACATCATGAAACCGTCGGACGTTTTCCAGCTCGATCTCCAGATCGGGTTAACACAGGCCAACCTGAACGTGTTCGACCCTGAGCTGGAATACCCTTGTTTCTACTGGATCCCCGGAGCATGCGTAGCAGCAGGATTTAGCATCCTGGGAGGCCACACATTCCGGCTCCGGGGCGGAGTCGGAATAGCGTTCGGCCACGATTTGGGCGAATGGCGCCAACCTTCGATTATGCCGAACGCTGCCATAGAGTACGGATTCCCTGTGCGCGGGGCCGAGCCCGAACGCTGACCGATCCATCTCCATCCCGCCCACAGCAGCCGAACCCGCACGCCGTCGGATATGCAGCGCTTCGGAAAGCGGGTGGAAAGTGTAGGTTTCTCAAGGTTCAGCTCGCGCCCTGTTCCGGTCGAAAGAACTGTTCCAGACGGAATTCTTCCCCGGGTTCCAGTACCACAAACTCATCGTCCCAGGGTCCGAAGATCATCTTCCTGATCAGGCAATCGGTACCCTTGATCTCTTCATACCGCAAACCGAATTTTTCGGCGGTATGTCGGCTGTATTCGCGATACTTTTCCAACTCGTACTGCCCTGTATTGATCAATGCCAATCGCTTGTAGTTGCCCATCATCAGCTTGAACATGCGCTCGGCGGTCCGTTTTCCGTAGCGTTGGAGAAATCGCTCATATTCCAAAAAAGGCGTATCTCCCACTTCGATCCATCCTTTTGTCAGGTAATAAGTGCCGGGTTCAGCGTTGCATTGGGTCTTGTAGGCCGAACGGGATCCCAAAAATATGGCGATACAGTCATCCACCCGCGGAACAATGAGCCGACAACCGACAGCCCTGATACCGATTATGGCCTGGGAACATAACCCGTATGCCAGGATGACGGCATCGAATCGGGAACCGACCGCATCGATCGCTTCCTGCAGAGTACTGCGCAGTTTGTCCGGATTGATGTGAAGGCCGAAGTCAAAAACTCTATGCTGCATTCCTTCAGGCAGGAGCGGCAGCATTTCTTCGATGACCGTAGCGCAGGCCATCACCAGGGTACGCGAATAGTCCATGCGGTTCTCCGTCATCCTGCGGTCTCCAGCTTCACGAGACCTTGCCGAAAGGCGGCTGTGTAGCGGCGACAAAAACGGTCGCGCCCCAGGATGAGTTCGGTAGCGTAGAGCATGTTGATGAGCCCCTGTTCCATCGGGTTGATTATCGCAGCGTCCAGGCCTGCGGTCAACAGCTGGGCCAAGAACGCCTGGTTTATGAGAGTGCGTGCAGGCAACCCGAAAGAGATATTGCTCAACCCTACGCTGAACTTGACCTTAGGATATTCATCCCGCAGGGCACGCATAGTTTGAAGTGCCACCATCGCCCCTTCGGTCTTGGTGCTTATGGCCATAGCCAGGGGATCGATATACACGTGTTCGTCCGGTACGCCGGCCCGCCTCGTACATTCCAGGATATGTCTCCCGATAGCGAGCCTCTTGAGCACGTCACTGGGAATGCCGCAGTCGTCCAGCAACAGGGCTATGACCGGGGACCTGTGCTGCGCTGCCAGAGGCAGTATCCTGTCGAGCCGGGCTGCTTCGCCGCTTATGGAATTGATCATGGGGGTCCGCCTCACACACGCCATGCCGCGCTTCAGGGCTTCAGGATTGGCGCTGTCCAAACACAGGGGAACATCGACTTCGGACTGGACGGTCTCGATGAGCCATGCCAAATCATCCGGTTCGCAGTCTGATTTCGTACCAGCATTCACATCGATGTAATCTGCCCCTGCATCGGCCTGCCTGCGGGCGAGGTCCCGGATGAAGCCGACATCTCGCTCGGCAATCGCTGCTGCAGTTTTTTTCAAGGTTCCGTTGATTTTTTCTCCAATGATGAGCATATCTGGTATCCCTCAGTGTACGATGGGAACATCCGCGACACATGAAACCGGACGTTCCCTCTGTTCTCTGCGGATCGAATTACATCGTTCCGTACTCGTATGCCGCTTCGACAAGCGCTTTCATGTTCTCAGGCTTGGCATTGATAGGAGCATCGCAGCCCGGGCACAGGATCAGCCCCTTCCCTTCGAACAAGGCAATCCTATCGCGCACATAGGCGCGCACATCATCCGGTGTGCCTGCTGCCAGCAATGATGCCGGTACATCGCCCATCATCGCCATGCGATCGCCAACAAGCTTCTTGAATTGTACCATATCCGTCATGCCGTCCGGGTTCAGGATACACTTCCTGGCAGGGAGTTCTTTCAGGCGTTCCAGGTCCCTCGACCAGTCCTGGTCCCAGTGGAGTACCGGTGTGATGCCTTTGGCGATCTCCGCTTCGGCGAGTTTGAGTATGTACGGCCACACAAAGCGGTCCCAGAGCTTGGGCGCCACCAGAGAGCTGGCAGCACGCCATCCACCGATCCAACTGCCTCCGATACCGTGCATCGGAGGCGCAGCCTCGACTTGAGCCAACAATTCCGCCATCATGACGTCCATCACGGCCTGAACCTTGTCCGGCGTGCGGTACAAATCGAAGAAAAACTTCGGCATCGAGCGGCCGCCACACAGGTATTCGAAGGGAATGCTCAGTATTACCGGCGCATCAGAGACGATTACATAGCCTTTCTGCTGATAGAGCTGCCAGACCCGTTGTCCGTTCGCGTACATCCAATTACCCACATCGACGACCTCGCGGGGATCGATCACCCGGGGGAGATAGCTCATCAAAAAGGCGTTCCACCCCTTCTCAAGGATGGTATCGTAGTCATCCGTGGTCACCACTTCTGCTTCCATAACCTGCCAGAGGCTTTCTGGCGGCAGATCCTTTCCCGGGACAGCGATTCGGGACAGCCACATAGTGGTAAGCATCGGAGTTATTCGTCCGCCGCCGGACAAGTTACAGCCGTCCCATCCGCCGATTTTGTCCATTGCGTCGAGAGTTGCTTGCAAGGCCGCTTCGGGATCGGCGCAAAATTCTGCTATCGACATGCCCATGTACCGAGGAGAGAAGGCGGTACCCATATACACCACAGGAATGCGGTCAACAGGCTCCAAGTTGATCGTTTTCTTGATGCGAGCGAATCTCTCTTGCCAGAGCGCCTGATTATCCATCACATCACCTCCTTGGTTGTGCTCCATTGATCGCAGAGGGTAACAGCAGCCTGGGCATCGGCACCCAGAGCATCTGCTCCGACGTAGGAGCGCACCTGTTCGGTAACCGGTCCGCCGCCCACCATCACCTTCACCTGTTTGCGCAACCCTGCCGCATCCAGAGCGGACACCGTTGCTTTCATCGCGTCGAAGGAAGTGGTCAGCAGTCCGGAAAGCCCGACAACAGCCGCGTTATTCGCTTTGACCGCATCGACGAATTGCTCCGGAGCCACATCCACGCCCAGATCGATCACTCTGTAGTTGCCAGCCTGCAGCAGGCTCACCACGATATCCTTCCCGATGTCGTGGATGTCGCCCTTGACCGTACCGATAACGACCGCTTCACGTTTGGAACCGGTATCCATCTGAAATTTGGTGCCGACAATGGCCATGGCCTGCTTGAAGACTTCACCGGCCATGATCAGGTCTGAGACATAGTATTCGCCCGATTCGTAACGTTTACCGACGCGGGACATACCCTCCCGGCAATCGGCGATGATCGCCAGGGGATCATCGCCGCGGACCAGGCGCTCCCGTACCAATTTCAGCACATCCTCCTCTTTCAAATCGGACAAGGCCTGTTTCAGCAGTTCACTCATGCTACCCTCCTCATGATTCTGATGATTTTCATTGTGCAGGTGTAGACCTGCACCACTCGGATCCTTGCGGTTCACGGTTCCTTTCCATCGGCGAGCTGTTTGTTCCGCTGTTTCCCGCACGATCCGTTCAATTATCCCCCGCGAAAGCCCATATACCAGAACGTTGAGCGTAAGCTCTAGATCCGTGCAACCAAACGGCACGGTTCCATCGATCCCGGCCGGAATATGCGCCGCGATCACGCTCAGGCGCACATATCGGTTGTCCGAAAAAAGCACCAAGGCCTTGATATGCCCGATTACGCACGGGCCTTCCGAAGCACAGCGCTGAGCCAGTTCTTGCATATATCCGCCGAGTACGATATCCCACCTACCTTCCGCTGCAGGCATATGCCACTGTTGTACCTCTGTATAGGGTTCAAGGCTCAACGTTGCCATGGCATGATCTCGTGCATCAGACTGTTTATGGGAGTATCTGCGCCGTAATCCGCTATGCCGGCGGCAGGGTTGTGTTCCAGTCCTGCCTGACGGGCAAACTGCAGCTCTGCCGGCGTGGCCTGGTCGTTTTTGCTGATAAGGATCAGATCCGCGTGCCGGATCTGCGAAACAATCAGCGGGCTCATCGTTTCGAGAAGCATGTTCAGACGCAGAGGATCCAAGATCGATACGGTTCGCCTACATTCGAAAGGGGTTCCCCGGTAATAGGGGAGCGCCTGCAGAATGCTGCGCGGATCAGCTGCTCCTGAGGGCTCGATGATGATAAGGCTGGGAGCATAACCCGAAACCACCTGCTGCAGGGTAGAAACCAGATCGGAAGACAGAGTGCAGCATATGCAGCCGTTGAGCAGCTCCCATACATTCAGCTCGAGGCGGCGCATCAGTTGGTTGTCGATTCCCTTCTCTCCGATCTCATTGACCAGAATTGCGACGTTTTCCCCTTGTTCCACACTGTATCGAGCCACTTTGATGATCAGGGTAGTCTTCCCTGCGCCCAAAAAACCAGTGAACAGGAGCAATCGCACCAGATATCTCCTCATACTTCCATAGAGGATTTAATCTTCCATATGGAAGTATGAGGTATAATAGGGTATTTGTCAAGAACTATTGCCGAAATGCAGCAGTCTGGGTACACTAGTAGGGAAACGACACAAGGATAGTTTGATGAATGAAGCCAAAGGCGGCCGCGCGGCCGCATACTCCTGCTATATAAACCGCGATGCGGATCAACCTGTGTACGCCCAGCTCGCGGAAAGTCTGCAGCAGCAAATAGCAGCCGGTGTGTACCTGCCCGGGGAACGACTTCCTTCGGAAGCCATGCTAGTGGATAGGTATAAGGTCAGCCCTATGACGGTCCGCCGCGCCATCAACCTCTTGGTATCCCAAGGAATCGTCACCACTGTGTGGGGCAGCGGCACCTTCGTAAAAGAAGTCGACCTTGGCGATGCCCTCTTCTACCTACAGGGTTTGAAAGATATCTTCAACGACGCAGCGAGGACAACCGTGCGGCTCCTTGAAGTCTGCTACCGGTCTGCAGATGAAAGAACAGCCGCCAAGTTGCGCATAAAAAAAGGAGAGCGGGTGATCTTCATTCGCCGGCTGCTATTGGTTGCGGGAGAACCGGCTTTTTATCATCGCGGGTATCTGATAAATGATCCGAACCGTCCTGTGGTCGAATCGGAATTGGAAGTGACGGAATTGAAAGGCATTTTCGAGGGATATGGCAGTTCGCTGATCAAGCATGGAGATGTATATCTCGAAGCGACCATACTCGAGAAAGAGGAGGCCGAAATCCTGAAGACCTCCTCGCCGGCTCCGGGAATGATACTTGAACACATCTTTTACGACTTCGACAATAATCCAGTAAGCTGGGGATGGTTCGTATGCTCAAGCACACGCCTGCGCCTTCATACTCGCGTCGGCATCGAACGCGCCAACGGGAGGAAAGATGAGCGAATTTGATAAACATGCCCTGCTGATCGACGACCTTCTGGAATTGCGGGAAAACGCGGTTCTTTCGCAAGTCGGAGAACGGATCAAAAGCGAAGACGATCCTTTTGAGATCATCGAAGATGCCCAACAGGCCATGAATCTGATCGGGCAACGATATGCAAAGGGTAATTACTATATTTCCAGCATGATGATGGCAGGCGAAATTTTCCGCGAAATCCTCGAACTCGTGGAGCCGGTGCTTGTACGGAATATGACGCGGAGCGAATCAGGCCGTATCGTACTGGGTACTGTGCAAGGGGATATTCACGACATAGGAAAGAATATTTTCGGCCTCCTGCTCAGCGCTCACGGTTTTACGGTTACCAATCTGGGCGTAGATGTTCCGCCCGACGAATTCGCGCAAGAAACTCTCAGGTTGATGCCGGATATCATCGCGCTCTCGGGATTATTGACGATCTCTTACGACTCGATGAAAAAAACCATACAAACAATCAAAGCAGTGGATGCACTCGAAGTGGGGAAGACACCCTGCATCATCGGCGGTGGAACGGTCAATGCCATGGTGTGCGCCTATGTGGGAGCCGATTACTGGGCTACAGATGCCATGGTTGGAGTGAATCTTTGCAAGCACATAACGGCCGACCTCGAGAAGGCAAAAACTCATCGGGACGGGTAAGCCGCCCAGTGAAAAAACCTCAACCGCATTCATTGCCGGCCTTTCGATCTGGAAAGCTGCCGTATGGATAATAAAGCACTGCGTGCCTCACGTGCAACCGGGAGTACGCGGCTTGCTACCCGAACAGCTCCAGGTGATGCTCCATGAGTGTCTCCTTGCGCGGTACGCCCCGATCGTCCCATCCCATCATGCGATAATAGGTGCGGATAGCTTCGCCGAAGGAGGCTTTATCGAGCATGCAGCCTTTCAGCCTGCCGTGTCCCACGGGTTCGGTGTAAAACCGTTCCGGCAGCCTGTCATCTTCAGCACCGAGTCCTTCCCTGAGATTGTACAGTCGCATGATGTGGTTTCGGCGCTCTCCATACCGCATGAACTCGTAGGAACTGGTCTTCCACCCGGTGATGCCATGAATGAGTCCGCTCATCATTTCGAGGCTCAAAGCCCTTGTCGGAGCGCTGGCGAACACGCAGATATCCAGAGTGTCGCAGGCGCTCCATATGGTATTGAGAGCTTTGAAGTTTGTTACCTTGTCCGGGCCCACATACTGCATGGGAATGCGCCTGAATATGCCTAACGTGCGAGAAAGTTCGAGGGTGTGATCCCAGCCTGCAGCTACATCGAAATCCCAGTCGTGCTCGCAGATGTCATAACGCGGACCGATAGGAGCGGTTGCATACCCCAAGGCGAGGTTCGTCATGGTTCTCGGCTCGAAAGATACCATTTCCACACCCTTCACATGCATGGCGTATTGCCCACTCCCCTTCCCTATGCGATGTGCAGCCCGTTTCACGCCTTCTGAAAGAACATCGCCGAATCCCTGCCGCATGCAGATTTTTTCCATCACGGGAATGAGCACGGAAGAATTGCCGAAGCGCAGGGCCATGCCGTCCGTATCCTCCTTGGAAAGCAACCCTTTTTCGAAGCATTCCATGGCAAAACTGATGGAAAAGCCCAGAGAAACAGGGTCCAAGCCGTAGCGATTACAGAGGTTATTCGCCTCGAGCAGCAGCCTGAGATCGGAATTGCCAATATTGGGGCCCAATGCCGCTGTAACTTCCTGGTGTATGCCGGATGCCGGATCGGAATGCCGGTTGGCATCTATCATCTTCAGGCAATTGTTCGGGCATCCGGGACAGGGAATCTCTCCTGCGTAATATTCAAGGAATTTCTCCCTGCTGAGCGATGGTATCGTTTCATGGACATCGGAGATGTAATTGTTGCATCCCATGTACGCAGTGTCCACGTCGGACAGGTCAGCATATGCGGAGAATCCGGGTGGCGTCTTCTGCCATAGGGATAAGGTATTTTGCTCCATAGCCACCGCGAACTCGGCGCAGACCCTTTCCACAAGATTGGAGTCGAACTGCGGAGGCAGAGAGCAGCCTGCCAGGACCAGGGCCTTCAGGTGCTTAGAACCCATGACAGCACCGACTCCCATGCGCATAGCCTGTACGGAACCGTCAGCTACAATGGATGCGTAACGCACAAGGTTCTCCCCCGCCTGTCCGATCGCGGCGACGCTCATGTCCTCTCTCCGAAGCGCTGACTTGATCGTCAGAGCAGTTTCCAGACTGTCTTTTCCCCACAACCCGTTGGCATCCATCATGCGTATACCCCCTCCTTCGACAAGAAGGTATACGGGTTTTTCCGCTCTGCCCCGTATCGCTATTGCGTCGAATCCCGAACCTTTGAGGTACATACCGAACGAACCTTCGCATCGCGTTTCGGCGATGCCACCGGACAAAGGCGATTTGGTCACCACGCTGAACCTGGCAAGCCCAGGAGCCTTATGGCCAGCCGCCACACTGGACGCGAATATGAGCAGGTTGTCCGGTGAAAGAGCGTCCGTACCTGCCTTTGTCTCGGTCAGAAGAAGATACGCGCCGAGAAGACCACCTCCGCCCACAATGCGGTAGAGGTCTTCATCGTAGGAAAGGATTCTGACGTCTCCGGTCCCGAGGTCTATCAAAGCGATCCTGCCATTATACCCGAAACGTTCCATACGCTCCTCCTCTGCGATAAAGTGCTGAAACCGGGGCGTTTCTGAAAAACAAAAAAACGACCAGGCACTGCAATTCTATCTGTCCCCCGAAGCTTGTCAAGGAACCTGTTTCGTACAGGGAAAGAAAAATGTTCGGAAGTACCGATGTTCTCCTTT
>CAZWAS010000060.1:10672-11899 GCA_964631915.1 uncultured Spirochaetales bacterium
ATTGAGCTATTATAGAATAAACACACCAGAGCGAAGTGAAACGGAGAGAAAACAAGACATCCATTAAAGACATCGCACGAGAAGCAGGCGTCGCTATATCCACTGTTTCATATGTGCTGAACAGTTCGAAGTTCGTTACGGAAGAGACGAAATCGAAAGTGCTGGCTGCCATAGCTAAGCTTGATTATAAGCCGAATATTATCGCCCGCAGCCTCCGTACGAAAAGCACAAAGGCGATAGGCGTTATAGTCCCCGACATCACCAATCCCTATTTCGCTCAAGTAATAAAAGGCATGGAAGAAACCGCTCGAAAGCGGGACTACTCGCTCATCTTGGGCTGCACCTTTTACAACAAGAAAGAAGAAGAGCTCCAAATGGACACCATGATGGATAAATTCGTGGACGGCCTCATATTCTTCTGCGGGTACGACGCTCCGGATCACATTCTTCGGGTATACGAAAAACATGTTCCCGTCATAGCCGTGGACAGGGTCATAGAGGATGAGAGAATTCCTTCGGTACTCATAGACAATGCTGCAGGTATGGAAAAAGCTGTTGACTATCTGTGCAGCCTCGGGCACAGGGAAATCGGATACCTCACCTTCGGCTTCGAGAGCCAGAAGACCGTGAACCAGCGGTATAACGGATACCTACGAAGCCTTCGGAAAAACGGCATACCGGTCAATCCGGATTTCATCATAATCAACGAAAACACAAGACTGAACGAGACGGAAGGCACATACGAGATCGTGAAAAAAACCTTTGCCGGCAAGAAACCTCCGTCCGCTTTCGCCGTGCTCGCAGACGCCTTCGCGTTCGGCCTCATCAAAGCCCTGAAAGAATTGGGATACAGAGTGCCGCAAGATGTATCCGTCATGGGATTCGGAGACGATCATTTGGCAGGCTTCATGGAACCGGCACTATCCAGCCTCGGCATGCCGAAAGCGGGCATGGGCGAAGCAGGGATGAATCTGCTCCTGAATATCATCGAAGGCAAGGAGATCGAGGAAAAACGGGTGATCTTGCCTACGGAGCTCATACTCAGGGAATCCGTCGCCCCACCTTCGGACCAGACCGGACGGAATCATGGCGTGTAACTGCGAGTTTCAGAAACGGCTCATACAGTCGAAGCTGGAATTTCAGCCGCAGAAAACGACCTATCTCGATTACAACGCTACTACTCCGGTGGATCCTCGGGTGCTCGGTGCATTCGAGCGGGCGTGCAGA
>CAZWAS010000060.1:11909-12161 GCA_964631915.1 uncultured Spirochaetales bacterium
GGGGCAATCCGTCTAGCCCGCACCTCGCCGGCGTGCTCGCATTGAACGAACTGGAACGGAACCGCGACACGGTAGGCAGGTATTTCGGCGTGGCTCCCGAAGGAATCCACTTTTGCTCGTCCGGCTCGGAAGCTATTCATGCAGGTCTGTACGGAATCGCAGCAGGGCACAAGGACAGAATATGCGTATACACCGCGGTGGAACATTCGGCGGTGACGAAAACCGCGGAGGCCCTGTTTCCGAAGCGAAAAC
>CAZWAS010000060.1:12186-23403 GCA_964631915.1 uncultured Spirochaetales bacterium
CGTCGACGGCGAAGGACGGATTCCTCAGGACTCTCTGCACGAAGCGCTTCGGGGAAACCGAACTCTGCTCGTCTATTCTCCGGTCAATCATGAAACCGGAGCGGTGCAACCCGTGCAGGCGATCGCGGAAATCGCACATGCGGAAGACTGCATCGTTTTTTTCGACGCTGTTCAGGCTGCTGCGAGGCTCCCACCGGAATCATGGGTTCGATTTTGCGACATGTTTGCAGTAAGCGGCCACAAACTCTATGCGCCGAAAGGGATAGGATTCCTGTGGATGCGCAAGGACGTGAACATTATGCCCCACCGGTACGGCGGAAATCAAGAGAACGGATTGTTTCCCGGAACGGAGAATACGCCGGGAATTGCTGCCTTCGCAGAAGCCATCGCCTTGCTGAAGCAGGAATCAGAATCCGAACGAAGCATGCTTGCAGGCCTGTCGCGCGAATGCCTTTCCATGTTCGCTCATGCAGGCTTTCCATTCACCCTCGAAAGCCCGGAGGAACGAGTACCCGGCGTTCTCTGCATAAGCCTTCCCTGGGTGGATAGCATGGAAAACCTACTCTATTTCCTCAATCAGAATCATATATGCGTCAGCCGTTTCTCGGCGTGCACAGGGGCAACTACCGGCGAATCCGCCATACTCAAAGCTATGGGCAGACCAGGAAGGCGAGCGCAAACATCGCTTCGGCTTTCCTTCGGCAGATGGAGTAAACGCGAAGATCTGTTCCGCCTGACGGAAACGCTTACGAACTACTACAAGGCCTGACCTTTCACAGCCGCAGAGATGTGAGAATTGAGAATATGGAAGATCAGCGCAATACGGTTTCCTCTATCCGTTTCTCTATGTCAGCCAGCTTTTTCTGGAGCGAAGCGATGGTACGCTCGAGTCGTTTTTTTTCTGAAAGAAGTCGGCTCATCCCTTCTTCGGGTTCTCTCGTTCTGAGCAGTTCCGCTTTCACCCTGTCCGGACTTTGTCCTTGAAGAAATGCGGATTCCGCTTCCCGCCGCATATCCTCGTCCCGAATCATGCTCAGGGTTTTCATATTGTCGTATCCCAGCACCGGATTGATGTCGAGGCTGTGCAGTTTCATGACAGTATGCGCAGTGGTGCGGGGAATGCAGAGAATTCTATCGATGTAATCGTCGAACCGAGCATGCTTTTTCTCGCAGAGCTCCTGAGCTTCCAGGAGCAGACCTCCGAACTCTTTCATGAGCGAACCGTTTGCAAGAAGAAACTGTTCTTTGATGCGCTTCGTCAAAGCGACGAATGCTGTATCGTGCAGAAAAACGTTCTGGTATATGCCGAGCCGTTCCGCTTTTTCCAGGAGGCGATGAAATATGTCCCGGAACGCGGACGTGTGCGCTTTTGCGGAAAGAGGAACAGGGCTCCGTGTAAATTGAAGATGGTGGGCGTACTCGTGGATCGCAGTATGCATGAGATTTCCATCGTCCGAAAAATTCTTATTGTGCAACACTATCTCCCGAGTGTCGGGTTTATAGAGGCCATTCACTTTCTTGCTTTTTTTCCCGGAGAGTATGACAAAAAACTCCTCTTCCGGCTCTTCGAGCGCGAGGAGCTGTTCTTTTATCTGGTCCTGATTCACGGCCGGCGGTCTCCTGTGTATACCGCATAGTAGTACCGAACAAAGAGCCTGTCAATGAAACCCGGTAATCTGACTACAGAGCATCGTAATTTCAGAGAAGGGCGAAAGCCGATGTGTCAACATACTGCGATAGTGTTTACTGCCGGATTGCCCGGGCCACGCCTTCCGCGAAAATGCTCAGGGTACTGTTGACAGTCTCTACCCTTCTTGTTAACCTATAAATTAAAATAGGTTAACGCAATCCAGTATCAAACAGGAAGGAACTGTATGAAACAGAAAATCCTCGGTCTCCTGCGCGCAACATCTGCACCTTTGTCGGGCACAGCGCTGAGCAAAGCGCTTTCCGTATCGCGGGTGGCTGTATGGAAGCACATCGAGGGGTTACGCGAGGCGGGGTATGAAATCCGCGGCACAGCGGAAGGGTATGTGCTCGAAACCGAAGGGGATTTTATGTTCCCCTGGGAACTCGGTGCATGGGAGAAACGAAGCCATTTTTTCTCGACAATCGACTCGACCATGACCGCCGCACGGGATCTCGCAGAAAAAGGGTGCCTGGATGGAACGATCGTGCTCGCCGAGGAACAGAGCGCAGGAAGAGGACGCATGCAACGTTCCTGGAATTCCTGTGCAGGCGGCATCTATATGTCCCTCATACAGAAGCCCGATCTTCCTCTGCAAGTCTGTACCGGCTTCAATTTCCTCGCATCGCTCTCGCTCGCAAAAACCTTGCGCGAAAAATTCGGAATTCCTGCGACCGTAAAGTGGCCGAACGATGTGCTTGTGCATGGGAGGAAAATCGCGGGGATTCTCACAGAAGTTCAGGGAGAAGCGGACATGATCAAATTTCTCTCCATCGGTATCGGCATCAACGTGAATAACGATCCTAAGAGAGCGAATCCGCTTTCCTGCTCCCTGCAAGAGGTCAAAGGCTCGCCCATATCCAGAGCGCGGATAATCCAAGATTTCCTTGCCGTATACGAGAAAGAAAAACGGCTCATCGGTTCGCCCGAGCTTCTGCAGGCATGGAAATCCTACAGTTGCACGATTGGCAGATCAGTACGCATACAGTTGCCCGGGGAGACTCTCGAAGGTACAGCGTTAGGCGTCGATGCTCTCGGTGGGCTCAAAGTGAAAGATAGGAAAGGCATAATCCATACCGTAGTGTTCGGAGACTGCGAATACAGGGATAGGAGATGAACATGCAAAGCACCGGATACACGTTACGCATGACCGTATACACAGCGCTTCTCACGGCGCTCATCGTTATAGGAGCCTATGTGATAATCCCTATAGGGCCTGTTCCCATTGCGCTCCAGAGCCTCTTCATCCTCCTCGCAGGACTCCTGCTCGGCCCGACCTGGGGACTCGCGTGTATAGGGCTCTACACGACGTTCGGAATCCTCGGGCTCCCTGTCTTCTCGGGTGGAGGAGCTGGCATAGGGCATATACTCGGACCAACAGGGGGATACATCATAGGCTTTATCCCTGCGGTTTTCATACTAGGCATAGTATCGGGCAGAAAACGGATGCTGCTCAGAGACATCGCTGCAGTGATTGCAGGGTCCCTCATTATATATGCCGCAGGAATCCCTTGGCTCAAATACGTGCTCAATCTCACATGGGATAAGGCGGTCGCTGCAGGCATGCTTCCCTTTCTGCCCGGCGATGCCGCAAAAGCAGGCATCGCAGTGCTCGTAGCTCGGTATGCGGGACCACTCATGCCGAAGGAATCCCGGAACAGACAACAGCAGACCGCAGATGAGTGAACCTCTTCTCGAAGTCCGGAATCTCGGTCATCGGTTTCAGGATGGTACCTGGGGATTGCGCGCCATAAATCTCACGGTGGAGCGTGGCGAGTTCCTCCTGCTCACCGGCAGGAACGGTTCGGGGAAAACTATTCTTGCCAGACACCTGAACGGACTGTACAGCCCAACGGAAGGAGCCGTATTTCTCTACGGGAAAAACATCAAGGACGATATCGTCCATACGCGGAGGAAAATCGGTTTGGTGTTCCAGGAAGCTGCAAGTCAGATCGTCGGTATGACGGTGGAAGAGGATGTCGCCTTCGGTCCTGAAAACCTCGGACTTCCCGAAGAAGACGTTATGCGGAAAACCGATGAAGCGCTCAGGCTTACAGGCATGGAACGGTTCAGAGAGCACAAGCCCCACACGCTCTCGGGAGGGGAAAAACGGAGGCTCACCATTGCCGGTGTTCTCGCTATGGATCCGGACATCATCATTCTCGACGAGCCGTTCACAGGGTTGGATTATCCCGCATCGGTCATGCTTCTGAAAACGCTCTGTTCTCTGCATGAAGAAGGAAAAACCATCATCGTCATAACGCACGAATTGGAAAAGATCCTCGCACATGCGGATTCCGTCGTCGTTATGGAAGCTGGTACCCTTGCATGCAGAGGAACCCCGGAGGAAATCCTCCCTGTGCTCGAAACGCACGGGGTAAGAAAACCAAGGGGCGGCAGAGAAGACATAGGAACCATGACATGGCTCGGATGATCCCGTTTCTCTACGAACCAGGCAGCTCCCTCATCCACAGAATCGATCCGCGCATCAAGGTGCTTTCCATACTCGCCTTTTCCACCTGCCTGTTCTTCTGCGGATATGCGGGGCTCTGCATGGCTGCCGGTTTCTCCGTTATGGCCTTCCATATCTCAAGGCTGCCTGTGCTCAGATTTGCTAAACGGCTTTCCGCCTTCGCCGTGCTCTTCGCGGTCATAGTGTGCTCGCGAGCTCTGACCGTAGCTGGGGAACCGTTTTTCTGTTTCGCAGGTATCCGCATCACGGGAACGGGGTTCATATCGGGCATCGTGTACTGTGTAAGGATAGTCTGCCTTATACTGATCGGAGAACTGTTCGTAGGAACTACATCCCAATCCGGCATCCGCGCAGCGATCGTATGGTTTCTTAAACCCTTTCCCAGGAAAGCACGGACAAGGGCAGCTACGCTCGTCACGCTTACCCTCTCCCTCCTCCCTCTGCTGTTCAGGCAGATGCAGGAAACGGACGACGCTTTAAAGTCTCGCTGCATCGAAAAACGGAGGAATCCGTTCAAACGCATGCTCTTCCGCGCATGGCCGCCGCTCAGGGACAGCCTCATACGCGCGGACGAGCTTGCGTTTGCGCTGGAAAGCCGCTGCTATTCCGAGCTCAGGACTGAAAGAAAAGTGCGAATGCGGGTACGTGACTGTGCGGCGTTTTCCTTTGTTGCGGCCTGGTGCGCAGCAATGGTGCTGCTTTGAGTCCGAAGCCTAGGAATTTTCGACGCTTTTCCAGAACGCATGAACGAGCGGCGTCTTAAGGTCCCGTTTTTGCACGCATACGCCTACTGTGTAGGGCGTAAGCTCGGGCTTCACGTGGAGGATACGTACATTGGCCTGCAGAGGACTCTTTTCCACCACAAGACCGGGAACCACCCCGACCCCGCACCCGAGGCTCACCATAGCGAGTATAGCTTCATTTCCGGAAACCTGTGCATACACGTTGGCGTGAATGCCTTTCTTTCTGAACCATCGATCGATCCTTGTCCGGGCCAGCCCCCGTTCCGGGAGAATCATAGGTACATCTTTCCATGAAATCGGTTCCTCGGAAACCTGCTCGGACACGGAACAGGGAACTCCCGGACCTATGAAAAATAACGGCGTTTCCGTTATGGTTTTGAACGCAAGACAGGACGGAAGCCGATCTGGCAGCGCAGCGACCGTGATATCGACTCTTGACTCGAGCACCTGCTGGACTGCCGAAGCGGCATCTCCTGTCTGGAGCTTGAGAAGAATGTTCGGATACGCAGACCTGAAATTCTGGAGGATGGCGGGGAGGATGCTGTAGCAGGCGGTGACAGAACAGAAAAGAGAAAGCTCGCCCTGGAGCGTGTCCCCTTCGCGCAACGACCGGGTGAATTGCTGCCATCCTTCTACTACGGTGCGCGCATAGTCGAGAAACAGGGTTCCGGCAGGAGTGAGCGCGACCTTCCTGTTGTCCCGCTCAAAAAGCCGTTCACCTGCCTCGTCTTCTATTCGCTTTATCACCCTGCTCAGGGCCGAGGGGCTTACATTGCAGGCTTGGCTCGTTTTTCCGAAGTGGAGCGTTTCCGCGAGGTGGAGAAACAGTTGAAGATCATGCCGATCCATGCAACACTATATAGCGAATATTTCACTTTATTCAATACTCGTTTAGTGGTATTATACTTTTTATGGAGGAACATCAATGAATCTCGATTTCACTACCAAGATATTCAAAAAAGAAAAAATCATTCTCGGAAACACCGAAGAGTACATCGTCCGGGGCGGCAGAGATCTATTTCCCTTGCTTCCGAAAGCCTTTGAAGGCATACAGCAGATCGGTGTGATAGGATGGGGTTCGCAGGGGCCTGCTCAGGCTCAGAACCTCCGGGACTCTCTCGAGGGTACAGGCATCAGGGTGAAAATCGGTCTGAGAAAAGGGTCCTCTTCCTGGGACAAAGCAGAAAAAACAGGTTTTACGGAGAAAAGCGGAACCCTGGGCGAAATGATGAAAGTTATATCGGAATCGGACCTCGTCATACTACTCATTTCGGATGCTGCTCAGGCGAAGGTGTACAAAGATGTGTTCAAGGCCATGAAAAAAGGCACTACCCTCGGATTCTCTCACGGATTCCTGGTTCAGTACCTGAAGACTGTCGGGGACAAATTCCCCGCATCTATCAATGTCATCGGGGTATGCCCGAAAGGCATGGGACCTTCCGTACGAAGGCTCTACGAACAGGGAAAGACCACCAATGGTGCAGGCATTAATTCCAGTTTTGCAGTGGAGCAGGATATAAACGGCAAGGCGACCGATTACGCCCTCGGCTGGTCGATAGCCATCGGGTCCCCATTCTCCTTCATGACGACGTTGGAGATGGAATGCAAATCGGATATCTTTGGAGAACGAGGCATACTGCTCGGGGCAGTGCACGGCATTGTGGAAAGCCTGTTCAAACGCTATACGGATGAAGGCATGAAGGATAAGCAGGCGTTCAGGGAAACAGTGGAATGCATAACAGGTCCCATATCCGCGATGATCTCGAAAAAAGGAATTCTCTCCGTATATGATTCCTTGAATAAAGACGATAAAAAAATTTTTGAACAAGCTTTCTCCGCATCCTACGGACCTGCCTTCGAAATACTCCTCGAAATCTATCAAGAAGTCGCCTCGGGCAACGAACTCCGCTCGGTCATCATGGCTGAGGAACGGTTCAAACGCTTCCCCATAGGCATCATCGACAAGACTCGCATGTGGAAAGTCGGAGAGAAGGTACGGGAAAAACGGAAAAACGCGGATATACCGATGAATCCCTTCACTGCGGGAGTGTACATAGCTGCCATGATGGCTCAAATCGATGTGCTCCTTGAGCATGGTCACGTGTATTCGGAAGTTGCAAACGAATCCGTCATCGAGGCGGTGGATTCCCTTAACCCCTACATGCACTACAAGGGGGTCGCATATATGGTTGACAATTGTTCGACAACCGCCCAACTAGGCTCGCGAAAATGGGCGCCACGCTTCGATTATATCCTCACGCAACAGGCGTATCCGGCTGTGGACGAAGGGGCAAAGGTGAACAAAGAACTGATCGAAAAGTTCAAGAATCACGAAATTCATCAAGCGCTCGCAGTGTGCGCAAAACTCCGGCCATCTGTGGATATCTCGGTTCACGGGGGGTGGACAAGAGCTTAACCCGATCGTTCCATCCGTTGAGGGAGGACGTCGAAGAGCGTTACGCAATCCGTCCTCCCCTTCGTGTACGCGATACAAGCCGTCAGATATTCTTAAGGGAACCTCTAGTAACCTCGGTTGGTTCCCATACCGGGCACCTAATCGCCGGTAGCGTAAGGGTTTATTTTTTCGCACGCGAAAAAATAAAGAGTTATTAGAGGTACCCTTAATATACTCCATATTTTCTTGTCGTCTCGAACATCGCTTCGAGGTTTTCCCTTTTCGCATTATCGAGCACTATGGAACAATCCATGACGAAACCGCCACCCGGAGCGCAGACATCGAGAAGACGCTTGCATTCATCGACCGTTTCCTGTTTCGTTCCGGCTACGAGCGTTGCGTTGGAAAGGTTACCACATATGCAAGCCACCCTACCCACTGTTTTCTTTGCCCTTGCCATATCCACCTGCTCGAACAAATATACAACCTTCCCTCTGGGCACATCGCTGAGTATCTCAAGCCGGGAATTGTATTTTCCCTCGCAGAAAACGAAAGGTGTCATGCCTGCTTCCACAATCGCCATTATCATCGCCTTCAAACCTTTCCAATAAAAACGGAGATAATCATCGTTGCTCATGAATTCGTCCACACCGGCATGAAGCGGTATCATGACATATTCTACATTTCTTGCTTTTGCACTCGTTATGGTCCGCTCAACGCAGATGTTTGTCATGACATCGAGAACTGCGTCCAACGTATCGGGTCGCTCCTTGATATCGGTGATAGTGGTTATCAGACCTCGGATATTATCGGAGAACATATCAAAAGGGCATGTTTGGGCCATCGTCGGGCCGAGCGGGTATCCTGCCTCTCTGACAAAACCGCTCAAGGCACCGAGCCCCTTGAGCCACTTTCCTACCGCTTCTCCAGCCCGGACCGCCGCATAGAGCGATTCCTTTACTTCGGCGTCCCCCAACACTGCGAGATCGAAAAAGAAAGATTGCTCCACAGGGTTTCTGAAATACAGCTTTCGAAAGCCTTTCAGTGCCTTGCTTTTCCGCGGTAAAAGCTTCGTTAGTATGAAATGAGTCGGATCCAACAAGAATTCGTCGAATTCGTCGTCCAACAGGTATGTTTCATCGAGAAGCTGAAAGGAAGATGTGCGGGAAAGATTATGATCAGGTCCCGGCCATCTGATAAAAGTCGGTTCAAGCGTTTCAAGCGGATCCAAAGGATACATAGCAGGTAACCGCACATAATCGGGATCGAAGTCTTCGAGAAAACGCGATACCGCGGGGATGAGGTTCCTCATGTCCTTCATCGCCTCATATACGGAAACGCCGTATTCGTTACAGTAATACATTCCCATTTTCGGAGAAATGGGCACACGGTCGGGTATATTCAACGAAAAGGTATCGACCATCCGTTTTTTTCTCGCATCGTATTCTTGTTGTTTTTCTTCCTTCATTTGCTTTCCTTCGACCTATTGGTAAGGATTGTACGGTACGATTGAGCACTTGTCAAGTTTTATAGAATTAATTCACCGAATTAATTCAGTTATGTACGATTTAATAGATGAATGAATTCGGCTAAGAATTTTTGAAAAAAAGATAGGTGTCACAGCACATGATGGCATATCGCTTCAAACACTCGTCCGCTCCCTCGGTTCAGTCCGTTTTTGCCAAATGGACTTCCCCGCCATCATTGGGGAGTGATGTCGATGAGCGTCGCATAATCCGTCCTTCCCTTTGTATAAGTGAGATAGAGATAATACGCATTACGCGAGAATGGTAATTCCATTGGCTTCTTGGCATTTTCTTCATCCGGCAGGAAAAAGTACTGTTTCAGTTTCACCTGGCTCGGGAACTGCCAGAACAGGCTGTAGGTTGAGGGTTTAAAAGAAATGAAATTGCTTATGCTCATGGATGCCACGTCTTCGACATATGCCACAGGGACGTCCGCCCAGCTTTTGCTCACCGCCATGCCAGCGAGCGTATCGTCCGTCCCGTTCAGGAAACACACTTTCACCTGATTTTTCGCGAAATCTTCGGTAAGCTGGTAATATTCGACTTTCCCTTGGGTGTCTATGAGAATGCAGTAAATGTAATCTTCGTTCACAGGGCATTCATAGGGACTGCCGTGATCGTCCGCCCAGAAATACCACTCATCCTCGCTCGCGAGCTTGAAATACAGATTATAGACGCCTGTAGCCTCAGTCGCAAGCAGATAGCTCGCTGCGAACTCAGGAATGCCTTCCATAAGGAAGACATAATCGTCTTGCGCCCCCAGGCGAATGTCGGTTTCTTCGCTGTAGAGATTTACGCAGAAAATCTTCGCTTGTTCCCCGGCTACCAGTACGCATATAGACAGGATAAGGATAATGGAAACCGTCACTTTTTTCATACATACCTCCCCCGGAATAACCGAAACACGAGTCTAGTATATACCTTTTATGCGTCGTTTTCTTCTTGCTTGCAGGCTTCTGAGTCTACTCGTGAGCGGGTGACGGTGTGTGCTTCTATCCGCAGCATCGGCTGTGGTCCAGAAGGCCTTCTGCCACGGACCGCGCCGCGGGGGCACACATTTGTTGAGTCAGTTTTCACCCGCAGTACCCCATCACTGTGTAGAAGGCCATATTCTGCTGGCGCGTATCCAGTCTACCGTACTGAGCGACGACAGGCAGATCCGCGTTGAGGCGCAGGGCATACTGGGTTTCGCGTGGTATGTGGATGCCGATATCCTCTTTTTTGTCCAGTCTGAGGCAACGGACGCGCCGGGCCGGGATTTTCAAGGCGGGCAGTTCGACAGGCTCTTTATCGGTGAAGTAGAGCGTGAGAGTGACGGCGACCTCAGCGTCGTTCATGTTCAAGATGATAAGGGATTCATGCCCTTTCAGCGGAAACTCTCCTGGGGGAGGCAGTTCGAGGTCGGGATACACCCACTGTGTTCTGCCCATGTCGTTCTGTTGGTCGTTCATGTGTTTTTTCCTTTCGGGGTTCTGGATGGGCGGCGTGTGCGAGCATGCCGCCGTTGCACAATTCCGTGGTGCATAATTTCCTGCGACATTCAATGCGCGCCTTGAATAGGCACATCCTCGAGCCTGTCGGCGAAGCCGCACTCGTAGCGGAGGATGAGGCCGGCGCCTGCGGGGATGTGCTTCAGGTTGCCGAGGGCTTTTTCGCGTTCAAAGCCCATTGGGCCGGCCGTGGCGGGGAGATGGAAGCCGCAGGCGCCGCGGTCGCGGGTGTGGGTAATCCATACCACATGATGGTCGAGCTCGGGGCTGTCCTGTCGTACCCAGCGCACGCTGCCGTCGGTGTGAAGCAGGATTGAACCGGCAGGGGGTGCTGTGCCTTTGTGATTCAGTATCGCCACCAGCTCAGGTTCGTACAGCGTTTCTCCGTCGATGCGTTTTATGAGGACAGGGTTTGCGGCGATGCCGGGCAGTATCTCCTCTCTGATAGTAGCGTGAGCAGCGTCGAAGGGGACGGTCGACAGTATTTTCTCCGCCGCCGCAAAGGCGAAGTTGATGTGCGCGAGGTACATGTAGTCCATGTCGCAGGCTGCCGGGTTCTCCAGGCGCACTTCGATGCGCAGCCGAAGGCCGTCCGCCGATATCCGTAGCGATGGCGCACAGCGGTACTCCGCCACGAAGGGCACCTTCCAGTGGAGCTGTCCGCAAAGTGTGAGTGCCTCTTCGCATCTGTCGTCAGGATCTGCTTCGATCCACGCCTCGTCGAAGCGCGCGACAGGCAACTCTCCGTGGTGGAGGTGCGTATCGAGTGGGCCGGGGTTGCCCATGGCGGTCATGCCGCAGTGGATCAAAAATCCGCCGTAGTTCTGCATAAAATTTTTCCCGTACGAAGGCTCCTCCACGAACCCTTCGAACTTGAGGCTCGCACCGTCAACGCTCCAGTCC
>CAZWAS010000061.1:0-1964 GCA_964631915.1 uncultured Spirochaetales bacterium
TATGCTTTTTATCTTCCTGCCTGTTTTATTGGTTGTTGCAGGCTGCAGTAAAAAAGAAACTGTACTGAAAATCGATCTGCCTGCAACTCCTGTCCTGACTGTCCGTTCTTATTGGGCAAAAGTGAAATCGCCGTATCTCAGGGTGAGGGAACAACCCTCTGTCGAAAGCAAAAATCTCGCACCGCTGCGGAGGGGAAATGTAGTGGAAATCCTGTTCAAATCCGACCGCCCTGAAACCGTCGAAGATCAGACAAATTACTGGTATCAGATCAATTTCGACGGCTTAAAAGGATGGGTTTTTGGTGCATATTTGGAAATCTACGATTCCAAGGAAAAAGCGTTGAACGCAGCTTTGGAGCCACGATAGTGCTGGATACACTTTCGAAGATTTTTCCCTTTGTGTTTCCTCCGATCCTCGGCGCAGTAATCGGGTATGTTACCAATGCAATCGCGATCAAGATGCTTTTTCGACCTCTTACGGAAAAGCGATTTTTGGGAATTCGTATCCCTTTCACACCGGGTATTATCCCGAAACAGAGAGAACAGTTAGCCGAAGGCATCGGCAATATGGTTTCCCGAGTGCTCTTAACTGAAGAAGTGTTGACACAACAGCTCCATTCTGAAGCGTTCGAGAAAAAAGTGGAACAGAGTGTACGGAATTTTACGGATACTTTCTTCAACGCTCCCCTTGAAACGCTCGTTCGTTCATCTCAGATCCATCCTGCGCGAACCGTACACGGAGTGATCGTATTCGCTCTTCGCAGGATAATCCGGGCGAGGGGATTCGAAGAAACTATCGAGCGTCTCGTTGCTTCCGGAGTCACAATACTTTCCGACATGCGTATTTCGGATATATGCACGCAACGCGACATAGAAAAATTCGTAGAAGAAAAACTTATTCCACTGCTTTCTTCTAGAAAAATTCGATATCTGCTTCAACGCGAGTTGGATGGCCTTATACAGAGTTACCTGCAGAATCCTATTCCGATTCGTGAACTACTGCCAGAATCTTTTGCCGCGGAACTACTCAAAGCAACCATGGTCGCATATCCGAAAATTCTAGACGTATGTATCTCGTGGCTAAAGACTCCGGAGATGCGAAACAACCTCGAGGTGCGCGGGGCTGCGCTGCTCAAGGAGATACTCAATAAGCTGAATTTTTTTCAAAAACTGCTTCTATCCGCGGGGCAATACAATAAAACCCTGGAAAAAAAGATGCCTGAAATCGTTTCCGATGTGGTGCGATCCATCGAACGGCTCGGCAAAGACCCTCGAATACAACCCCAAATCTCCCTTCTGATCGAACGAGAATTGAAGGTGTTCGGCGAAAAAAGTTGTGCCGATGCGCTGAAATCATTCGGCATCGGAGCTGGACGCATACATACTCTTGCAGGCTCTTTGCTTAAAAACATCTTGCATTCGCTTTCCGATGAATCCGTGCGGTCCCGTATCAAAACGCTGGTTCACGACATCGCTTCGCAACCGATAGGATCGTTTGTGTTCGGCTTGGATTCGGATAAACAGCATGCGATCGGCTGGATTTCACAGCGGATTCTCTCCCTTATCAAGGGGGAAGGGGTCGAGAAACGACTCGAGGCATACCTGTTCAGAACCGTTCTGGGCTTTCTCGATAAAAACCGTACTGCATCGATACAGGAACTTATTGGCATAGAAGGTTCTGCGAAACGTATTATCGATTCTTATCTGTTCGACAGAATACTTTCCCTTATGAAAGAAAAAATACCGGAGATCGTGAGCCACTTCGATATAAAAAAAGCCGTTACGGATAAAGTGAACAGTCTTGACATCCTTGATGTCGAAAAGCTTCTCCTCATGGTTATGGCCAAGCAGTTCAAATGGATAAATATTTTCGGTGGAATCTTAGGAGCGCTTATAGGGGGGGTGCAGGTTATTTTGTATGCATTACGCGGCTGAAAAGTTTTTTTGCTTTTTCCCGAATCATA
>CAZWAS010000061.1:1988-6496 GCA_964631915.1 uncultured Spirochaetales bacterium
TATGGATAAAAAAGTCGAGCTCCTTATCGTTGAAGACGACGATGGCGAACGCGAGCTGATGTGCACTATACTGAAAGATGAAGATTACTCGGTTTCCGTCGCTCACAGCAGTTCAGATGCTTTGGGAAAATTGGAAACCATCTCCTTCGATATAATCGTGCTCGATATCCGCTTGGATACTTTGAACGGCTTCGATATTTGCCATATAATACGCAGCAGATACTATGATCGCCCCTTACAAATTGTGTTGATATCAGGATTTACGGATGCGGCTTACTTGAAAAGAGCTCTCGAAGTCGGAGGTGACGATTTCATCAAAAAGCCTATTTCTCCTCTCGATCTGCAGGCGAGGATAAAGGCAGCCGAAATACGACTGAATAATCAAAGAGAAATTTACAAGGAGCGGGAGTACTATAAACGAATCGCCCAAAAACAGGAAGAGTTTTCCACAAAAGTGCTTGAACAAAACCTGGAGCTCAAAGAAGCATTTGAAAAAATATCCAAAATGTATAAGGAACTCGAGCACACTAATCAAGAACTTGAGCGACTTGCGAAATACGACATGCTGTCAGGACTTCTCAACAGGCCGACGCTTTTTTCTACGCTCGATGTCGAGATAGAGCGCTCATTGCGAACCGAACTTCCCTTGTCCGGCATCATGCTTGATTTGGATCATTTCAAAACCGTGAACGATAATTATGGCCATCAATGCGGCGATACGGTGATTCGTTCGATTGGACACTGTCTGAAAGACGGATTGCGCAAGTACGATTTTGCAGGCCGTTATGGGGGAGAGGAGTTTTTTATCATACTACCGAATACGACGATAGACCAGGCATCAATCATTGCCGAACGTTTCAGGGAGAAAATCGAGCAACTTTCCATAGATTGTAGCGGCGAGACCGTAGCGATTTCTGCTTCCCTCGGTATAGCGCAGTTCCGCGAGGGGGAAAGCAGAGAAATGTGGCTCTCCCGTACGGATAAAGCCATGTACATGTCCAAACAGCTCGGAAGAACAGGGTGACGCTCAGCGATCGATAGCTAGTGCCTTGCAGGAGGAGGCTGCTATTGTTACCATGATCGGGGCACCGTGGCCTAACCCCTGTTTCGAAGGGCTGTACACTGTCACGGTAGTACCGGACAGTTCCACCTCTATCGAATACCTGTCGCCTGAAAACTCGATGTGCGAGACAACGCCTGAAAGCATATTGAGCGGGGAATCGGTATGTTCTCCTCTCGCAGGACCGATGCTACACTGTTCTGGGCGAAAAAAAACGCATACTTCGTCTCCTACGACAGTGTCCTCGTGGTTTTTGCAGAACAGAATGCCTTGGCACGTGCGTACGGACATATATCCGTCAGTAGCGATCGATTCGACCACACCCGGCAGCAGGTTTGATACGCCGAAAAAGCCGGCGGCAAATACCCCTTCCGGCGATGCATATAAGCGTTCAGGAGAGGTTGCGGGCTGAACTGCAGTTCCGTTTCGCAAGAGGAGAACAGAATCAGCGATGGACATGGCTTCTTCCTGGTCATGGGTTACATACACAGTCGGGATATTGAAGGTCGCGAGTATCTTCTTTATTTCTTTTCGCAAATTCTTTCGGAGCTGTTGATCGAGAGCGCTCAACGGCTCATCGAGAAGCATGAGTTTCGGTTGAGGCGCAAGCGCCCTCGCCAAAGCGACCCGTTGTTGTTCTCCTCCGGAAAGCTCGGACACCCGTCTTTTTTCACAATCGACGAGCTGAAAGATTTCAAGAAGATGGCCGACCGTATCGACTAGCGAGATTTTGTGTGGTTTGCGGATTTTTAAACCGTAGGCGATATTCTCGAAAACCGTCATATGGGGAAATAATGCGTAATCCTGAAAAACGAAACCGATTTCCCGCTTGTGAACCGGTTCTTGCGTTACATCTTTCCCGTTAAGCCGAATTGAGCCCTTTTCGGGGGAAAGGAACCCCGCGATGGTACGGAGTAGCGTGGTTTTACCGCATCCGGAAGGGCCTAAGAGCATGAGCAGTTCTCCCCGTTCCACGCTGAAGTCCCCAGGATTCAATACGAAGGTTCCGAGGCGGGATTGTAAAGATTGTACGCATAAACTCATGATGTTTCCTTTATGCCGCCTAGGCGGTCAAGAGCAAAGAAAGCACAGAAACAGAGTATCATGAGGAGCGTTCCAAGAGCGCATGCGGCGTGAAAATTGTAGGATCCGATGAAGCGATACATGAGTATGGGAATCGTGATGAAATCCTGCCCTGCAACAATGAGCGTTCCGTTCATTTCGCCCATGGAAATCGCAAAAGCGAAAACAGCGCCTGCGGATATTCCGGAAGCAAGCACCGGCAATTCAACCGTCAGGAAACGCCTGAAAGGTTTTGCACCTAAAGATGCGGCAGCTTCTTCCATTGTCTGTGTGAGTTGGGCGAATCCAGTTTGTACGGAACGGAGTACGAAGGGATAGGAAACAATCGTGTGTACCCCGACTACTGCGAACCACGACACCATGAGGTTGTCAGGAAGAATCCGCGAAATCTGCACGAATCCCAATGCGAGCACAATGGATGAAACCCCCATAGGAAGCATAAACAGCGTCTCGAACATGTGCGCCGCTTTCCTTTTTGAGAATACATAAGCGATGAGTACTGAAATCATGAGTGAAAGCGCGGAAGAGGAGCACGCAAACATGAAACTGTTCAAGATTGCCCTGAGCGGAACAGCTATTGCGTTCGTCATATGCGGAGAAAAGATATACGTGTACCAGTACAGGCTTGGCGTGCCGATCCCCATCCAGCCGCTCTTTTTCAAAAACGACTGAGCAATGACGGAAACAATGGGCGATATCAATACCACCACGACAAAAAACAGATACAGAAGTATGAGTATGCCGTGGGCAGAACCCAGCGTATTCCGGAGCGGCCTATATTGCCGCGCTTGGGGTTTGTTGGATGTGATGCCTCCGCGTTGGACTTTCAAAAACACGTACAAAATCGCAGGAGAGATGAGAAGCTGCACGACAGCAAGCCTGCTCGCTGCAGCCAGATCTATTTTTATCCGCGCAAGCCGATACACCTCCACTTCGAGCGTGGTGAAACGAGGGCCCCCGCCGAGTACGAGGATAACACCGAAACTCATGAAACAAAACATAAAGATCATGACAGCGGAAGCAAGCAGGCCCGGCGTGAGAGCAGGAAGTGTGATGGATGAAAACACTTTCATTCTGCTTGCTCCCAACGTCTGTGCTGCTTCCTGCAGCGAGGAGGGAATTTTCTCCCAGGATGCCGCAACAAGGCGCATGCATATGGGAAAATTGTAAAATGTGTGAGCGAGAATGATGGCTTTGAACGAAGACAATATTGTGAAAGGAGGCGATTCGGCATGGAGAATATACATGGCGACCCGATTCAAGATGCCGTTGTTGCCGAAAAACAAAACGAATCCGAGAACCACCAGGATCGAAGGGAGTACGAAAGGAATAGTCGTCAAAGCTTTCACAAAATTTTTCCCGAAAAACCGGTAGTGCGAGAGTATGTAGGCACCGGGAAGGCCGATCAAAAGCGAGCAGACCATGCTGACGAATGCCTGAAACAGCGTGAAAAGGATTATCCGCACGTAATATTGATCGGCGAACAGGGAGAGAAGCGGCCGTAACGAGAAGTCTCCTCGTTCCCGTACCAAACCTTTCAGAATAACGCTAAAAAGAGGAAGAAAAAAGAACAGCAGAAAGAAAACCCCTGGTATTCCGAGCACAAGAAAAAGCAGCGGTCGTTTCTTGTCCACAGTACCCACAGTAGTGCTCATCTGGTTTTACTCATCATTTCGGTCCACGATTTGATCCACAGTTCCTGATTCTGTTTTATCGCCTCGTAATTGATCAAGAGGGATACGTCAGGTTTCAGGGCCACAGCAAACGAGGCGGGCAGGGGAACATCTTGAATGACCGGGAACATCCAATTCGTGAGCGGAATTGTCTTCTGCACCTCTTCGCTGAGCAGAAAGTCTATGAATTTCCCGGCTGCATCCTTGTGTTTCGCGCCTTTGACAATGCCCGCACCTTCGATCTGCATATAGTTACCTTCCTTGAAAATGATCGCTTTATACCTATCCGTTTTTTCGTACTCCATATGATATGCGGGACTCGTCGTATAGCTCAACACGAGCGGAGCTTCGCCGCTCGTGAACAGACCATACCCTGCATCCCAGGAATCGGCAATGGTGAGTATCGAAGGGGCGATCCGTTTCCAATACGACACAAAATCGTCGCCGTACAGTTTGATGGTCCACAGCAGAAACCCGAACCCGGGACTCGAAGTTCGCGGATCCATCAAGATCAGCGACTTCGCATACTCCAGCTTTGCGAGATCTTCCATACTGAGAGGCGGTGTTGAAAGTTTTGCAGAATCATACAATAGTGCAAAATATCCGTAATCGAAAGGCGTTACGTGCCCTGAAGTATCGAAACGGAGGTGTGCAGGTATTTTTTCATATTCTTTTGGTTTGTAAGGCTCGAG
>CAZWAS010000061.1:6533-23128 GCA_964631915.1 uncultured Spirochaetales bacterium
AAAATTGTTGTCGATGCCCATTAGGACATCCGCCTTCGGATTGTTTTTTTCGAGAAGTGCCTTGCTTATTACCTGTCCTGTATCCCCGACTGATTGCATGTTCACTTTTATCCCGTATTTCTTTTCGAAATCGGGCAGTATTTTCGGTCCTGGCCCCCATTCAGCCACGAACGAATCGTAAGTATAAACGACGAGCGAAGTATCCTTTGCAGTCCTCGAACAGGACGCAAAAGCGAAGAACAGAAATCCCACTGCGAGAAACATGCATACCGATCTCTTCATATGAGTCTCCTTGCGGGGAAAAGTACGAGCACTTTTCCCTTGCATCAATGAATGATATATGTGTGGGGATACGAACTGTCTGCTCCCTTCGCTGGCATTATCCAGATCAGGTTCCACGGGTGTATTCTCAGGCTTCTCTCATTTGGAGAAACCACCCCACGACGAATATACAGTACTTGGATTTTGTCCGTTTGTCAACGGGCAAGTAGGATAGTGAATGTGCTGCCTTGTCCTTCGGCACTATGAACCGTCACTTCTCCCTTATGTATGTTCACGATATGTTTGACGATCGACAAGCCAAGGCCGGTACCGCCTAAGTCTCTACTTCGAGCTCTGTCGACCCGATAGAACCTTTCGAAAATCCTCGGAAGATTCTTTGCCGGAATTCCGCATCCGAAATCCTTCACAGAAATGGCGACTTTGTCGTCCATTATTTCACAAGATACCGTTATGGATGCCTTCGGTTCGCTGTATTTTATTGCATTATCTATAAGATTGACGAGGGCCTGTTCCATGAGAAGGGGATTGCACGTTATGTGAATAGTATCATCGCAATTCACTGTCACGGAAATCCGTTTTGCCAGTGCTTTTGTTTCGCACACTTCGATCGCATCGCGTATGATGGCGGCCGCAGGATGTTCCTCGAATTCGACCGAAGCTCTTCCTTCCTGCTCAAGCCTGGAAAGCGCGAGGAGATCGTCAATGATCGCATTCATCCGTTCCGTATGTTTTCCGATTATTCCGAGAAAATATCGTGCTTTGGCCGGGTCGTCCAATGCCCCGTCTTTAAGCGTCTCAACGAATCCTTTTATAGCGGTAATGGGGGTCTTCAACTCGTGCGAGACATTGGCGACGAAATCTTTTCTGAGGTTTTCCAAATGTTTGAGATGGGATATTTCGTTCATGACGAGAATTATACCAGCTTTTTCTCCTCGTTCGGAAAGAAGAACAGTACCGTGTGCCTGAAAAATGAGGGTTTTGTGGGAAATTGCGAGAGAAATTTCCTGCTCTTGTGGTTTCGACTCCTTGACGATTTTCTCTGCAAATTCCTGCATTTCAATATTTCGAAATACTTCCAGTAGCGATTTACCGTGAATTTCCGATGCAGTCGTCTGCAATAATACCGCTGCAGACCGATTGATGCCCTTGATCAGCAACGTGGTATCCAGGACGATGACCGATTCGACCATACCGGAAAGAATCGCCTCCAGCTCCATCCGCTGATGCACAATGGTTTGCATCCTCTCCTTCAACTGTACCGCCATTAAATTCAGCGCATTTGCCAGAGCCGATACTTCATTGGGTTTGTTTATGGATATGCGTTGATCAAGGTTTCCCGTGGTGAAGTTGTTCACGAGGTTTTGGATATTTTTCAGCGGCTCGGTATACCGTTTCGATGTGATAATGATGAACAGCAACGAAACGGAAAAAAAGATGAAGAACGTAAACCCTATGCTCACATACGTTTGAACTAAAGAACGCTCCAAATCTTCGATGGGTTTTGATATTCGAAAAACGCATAGAAGCGCTTCGTTTTCGACGACAGGATATGCGATATACATCAGTTCCTTCGCAATGGAAGCGCTGTATCTTCTCGCTGTTCCTACATTCCCCTGTAAGGCTTCCTGAATTTCTGGTCGCGTGGCATGATCATCGAGATACTCGCTGTCCGTATACGAGTCGGCGACGACTTTTCCGTTCGGAAGTATTATTGTTATGCGGAGCGATGTCTTGTGTATGATGCGCCGAACATACGCCTGCAATGCATTCGAGTCGTTCAACAGGTGCACAGGAAAAGTATTAAGTATCATGCGGCCGGAGTCCTTCAGGTTTTCCCTCACCTCTCCGTTTATGAACTGGGTAAAAGCACCGAGGGTTATGAAAACCACCACAGTCGATGCAGCGACAAGAAGCAGGGAATACAACAAGATGGTACCCCTGAGCGTCAGTCTCTGAACCATTTCATTCTTCCTGCATCTTATATCCGACGCCACGCACCGTCTGGATGCACGATCCGCGTGCACCGAGCTTACGCCGTAGGCCGAGTATCTGCACATCGACGGACCGTTCGGTGACCGGGTAGTCTTTACCTTTCACGGAATCGATAATCTGATTTCGCGAAAATACCCAGCCGGGGTGAAGCGCGAGGAATTCTAGAATTTCGAATTCCGTTGCAGAGAGATCGATGTTTTTTTCATCGCAGACCACAATATGGCGCATCGTATCAATGGAAATTCCATGTATATGAATTTTCTCTTGTGGCTTCGTTCCATTGTTGTTTTTCCGTCGCAAGGCAGCCCGTATCCGTGCAATGAGGATTTTCGGACTGAAGGGTTTGCAAATATAATCGTCCGCGCCGAGTTCAAGACCCACGACGACATCCGATTCCTCACTTTTTGCTGTAAGCATGATAATAGGAATATGCTTTGTTTCCTCGCGCTCTTTAAGACGTCTGCACACATTTAGCCCGTCGACACCCGGAAGCATGAGATCGAGCAGTATGAGATCCGGTATGAGCCGTGTTGCATTTTTGATCGCTTCTTCACCGGAATTGCATGGAACCACCTTATATCCCTCTTTCTCGAGGTTGTATGCGACAAGTTCGAGGATATCATGTTCGTCTTCTACGACAACAATAGTTTCTTTCGCCATATATCAATTCAATTCCACATGCTTCCCCTGTTCCGTGTAGACAATCCACTCGCAGAGGTTGGTCACATGGTCGCCGAGCCGCTCTAAGAAGCGACTTATGAAGAGCAGGGAAGTGGCCTGCTCGATTGCATCCGGATTTTGCCGCATGATGTGCAATAAGTTCCCGATGACCTTTTTGTACAGTTCGTCGATCAACTGATCGTTTTTTGCAATCTCGAGGGCCTTTTCCACACTGGACTCCATAAAAGCAGTGAGAACGTCGTGAACCATGGAAATGCCGATCTCCGCCATACGTTCGAGGTCGGACAGGGGTATGACATAGCTCTGCTCCTGCAACCGAATGGTAGCGCGGGAGAGATGAACCGCATGATCTCCCATTCGTTCCAGATTGCTTACAAACTTCAACATGCTCACCAGAAGCCGCAGATCCCGTGCAACCGGCTGTTCCGTTGCAATCAAAATGGTGATCCTGTCTTCCAAGGAAAGCTGGAGATCATTCACTTTTTCGTCGTCTTTGATTATCTGGTGTGCGGCATCGATATCTTTCTCTGTAAATGTGCGTATACCTTTTCGAAGCGCTTCCTCAACCATCGTACCCATCTTGAGTATGTCATGATATAAGTTTTTGATTTCTTCAGTGTAAATTTTTCTTGTCGGCATTATCTTTTCCCCTTATCAACCGAACCTTCCCGATATATATGCTTCGGTTCGCGGATCCTTCGGATTGAAGAAAATTTCCTTTGTCGATCCTATCTCCACCACATCTCCGTTCAAATAAAAGACGGTAGAGTCCGATATCCGCCCTGCCTGTTGCATATTGTGAGTTACAATAATGATTGTGTATTTTTCTTTCAATTCTCCAATAAGATCTTCGATGCGGGCAGTCGAAATCGGGTCGAGAGCAGACGTCGGTTCGTCCATGAGCACCACATCTGGTTCGATGGCAATGACCCTGGCGATGCAGAGCCTTTGTTGCTGTCCACCGGAAAGAGCAAGCGCGTGTTGATGGAGTTTGTCTTTCACTTCATCCCACAATGCTACGCGTTTCAGAGCATTCTCCACTAGTTCGTCCATGTTACCGCGGTATCCGTTGATTCTGCATCCCCATGCGACATTTTCGAAAATGCTTTTGGGGAAAGGATTCGGTTTCTGAAACACCATTCCCACACGTCGTCGTATTTCTACTGGATCGACCCCAGGATCGTATATGTTGATGCCTCTGAACAGCACCTGGCCCTCTAAGCGCGTGTTGGGAATAAGTTCGTTCATCCTGTTCAAAGCTCTGAGAACAGTGCTTTTTCCGCAACCGGACGGGCCTATGATAGCGGTAACCTTGTTTTTTTCAAAATTGATCGTCGATTTGTTGACGGCACGGAAGTCACTGTAATAAATGCTGACTTCTTTGAGCTCAATAGCGTGATTCGACGAGAGCATGGATTCATCAACTATCGCAGGCTGTTGGTTCGATTTTTTTTGCATGAATCGCATCATTATAGCAGTCCTTTTTGTTTTCGATAACGATTCCGAACGAGTATCGTTATTGAGTTCAACGTAAGCAGCAAAAGCAGCAGCACTATGATGGCTGCCGCTGCTACGTTTCGAAAGGTTCCCTGTGGTCTTGCGGTCCACTGATAGATCTGTATGGGAAGCGTGGTGAATTTGGAAAACGGCCCCGAAGGGTCCTTTAAAATGAATGTCGATGCTCCGACTACGACAAGCGGTGCGGTTTCTCCTATGGCCCGGGAAATAGCAAGTATGGTTCCTGTGAGAATTCTGTCCATGGAAACCGGAATGACATGATACCAGATCGTCTGCCATTTCGTCGCTCCGACACCATAACTGGAATACCGCAGTGAATTGGGTACCGCTCTGATAGCTTCCTGGCCGTTTATGATGATGATGGGCAAAATAAGAAGCGTAAGCGTAAGACTTGCAGAGAGTATAGTTCTACCGTTCGCCGTTGTCGGGTCAGCCACCACTCCGAATATCGAACCGCTGGTAAAACTTTCCAGTGCCCGGACGAAGATGGCTAACCCCAGCATGCCGTAGATGATGGACGGGACACCTGCGAGGTTGTAGATATTCGTCTGAATGAAGCGATTGATCCAGTTGTTTTTTGCGTATTCTTCAAGATAGATGGCGGCTCCAACGCCGAGCGGAAATGCCAGAATAATCGTTATTAGTATGGTCCACAACGATCCAAGCAGCGCGGTACGTATGCCTGCATTCTCCGGCACGCTCGACTGCGGTTTTTTTATGAAGTCCAACGTGACCCACGAGCGAAACTCGACCCACGCATCCGGATATTCGGCTTTAACGAAGGCAAGTATGGCCTTTTTCTGGAACAGAGATTCAAGGAGAGTCCAAGAACGAAGCACTTCCGGCTTTACGACTCGTTCAATAACAAGGTTCAGTACCTCTTCCTGCGTCCTTTTTTCAAAAGGCATGTCATTTTCAAGCCTTCGCATGAGGCCGGCGCTCACATGCTCTGCGAGGTGTTCGGTGAGCTGTTCCTTGCTCTGTTTTTCGATCGATACGCCGTCTATACGCAGCTCGTCGGGATGTTTGCTGAAGCTTATAGCAACAAGGCCAAAGGATTTATCGATGACGGTATATATGAGCGCAATGAGCGCGATTATTCCGATGATGGTCGAAAGGATGAACATAACTTTCCACAAAAAACCCCTACGATGGCGCTTTCTGAGAAGATGTGAAAAATTTTCTACCGTTTCAGCGATTGGTTCTTTCATTCATACACCTCTCTGAAACGTTTCACGATCCTGCGGCTGACGATGTTCAGCAACAATGTCACGAGAAACAACATGAGACCTATTGCGAAAATACTCGTATAGTCGACCGAATCGTAACTGATATCGCCTCCGGAGATTCGCACGATATGCCCCGTCATGGTTTCGGCAGCTTTGAAAGGGTTGAAGGTAAAGTTCGGTCCCGCTCCTGCAGCCATGGCTACAATCATGGTTTCTCCGACTGCTCTGGACAGTCCGATGATGAGCGCTGCAGAAATTCCGGACATGGCAGCAGGAACAACGACTTTCGTTGCGGTTTCGAGTTTCGTCGCGCCTATCGCGAAAGCAGCTTCTCTGAGGGATCGCGGCACCGATGAAAGTGCATCTTCGATCATGGAACTCATCAGCGGAAGTATCAGTATGCCCATGACGATTCCTGCAGATGCTGTGTTGTATATCTCGACTATATTGTTGCCGAATATGGACCTCAGAAGCGGTGTCATCACGGTGAGAGCGAAGTAACCGTATACGACAGTCGGGATGCCAGCGAGTATTTCGATTATCGGCTTGAGGATTGTCCGCACCTTCTCAGGAGCGTATTCGCTCAGATAGATGGCGATGAAAAGGCTCAACGGCCCTGCAAACGCCACGGCGATGAGGCTAGACAGCAAAGTTGCATTCAATAAAGGAAGAATACCGAATTCCTTTATGACAGGCTGCCATTTGGTGGAAGTGAAAAACTCAAGCAGATTTACTTCTCCGCTTGCGAAGAAACGAAGCGATTCTTCGCCGAGGATGAAAACGATTCCGAGCGTCGTGAGGATGGAGACTGTCGCACAAAAAAAGAGAAACGCCTGGATGATCGATTCTCGAGGGCGTGGTTTCTTCCTGAAAGAATCCAATTGTTGCCTTTCGCCGTTCGCTAACTGTGCACCTGAAGACATGCAATAGTTCCCTTTCGATGCTTTTCGCATCCGCATTATATCATAATTTCTATTAAAACAGGAAGAGAAGCATTCTCTTCCTGTTTTTTCATTGAGAGATTCCAGGTGTCAGACAGGTATCAATAGAGCCCTTTCATGACATCGAGCCAGAGCTGTTTGGACTTCTTGAGCGTATCCGCATCGATGGGGAAATATCCGACTTTTTTGATTTCTTCGTTTACATTGGTGAGGTAGAAGTTTATGAATGCAGCTACCTGCGGTTTGTCCTGCAGAATTTTCGGAGATGTGTAGAGGAACAACGGCCGCGCGAGTGGGTATTTACCTCCGAGCACGGTAGCATCATTGGGTTCCACGCCGTCGATGCTGAGCACATTCAGTTTCGTTCTATTTTCCTGGTAGTACGCGAATCCGAAGAATCCTATCGCATAAGGGCTGCCCATAACACCCTGCACGAGCACATTGTCGTCTTCACTGAGCTGGAGATTCTTGGCTGCAAGGATGGGTTCTTTCTTTTTCTTGAAAATATGTTCCACGAAATAAGAGAACGTGCCGCTGTCGGTACCGGGGATAAAACGGCGTATATCTTCCTTCGGCCATGCGGGATTCACGTCGCTCCACTTCTGAGCGGTTGAAAAAATCTGTGCGAGCTCCGCCTGCGTTACATTCTTAAGAAAGGTATTCTCCTTGCTGACAACCACTGCAAGAGCATCGACGCCGATTTTGAATTCAATAACTTCTCGACCGATCTGCTTCGCTTTTTCTTTCATGGTATCTGGCATGGGGGCCGACGCATTGGAAATATCGGATTCGCCGGCCACGCAGAAACGCTCGAATCCTGCGCCGGAACCTATGCTGTCGATCGTAATCGTACCGCTGTACCCTTCATCCTTGAAGCGTTCGACGATTTTTTCTGAAAGCGGGAATACCGTGGAGCTTCCTGCGGTGATGATGTTACCAGTCACTTTCAAGGGGTTGACTGCAGGCAACATATTATCCGAATCTCCAGTCTTTTTCTCGAACCATGGAGTCTTGGATTCCGGCTCTACTTTTTTTGCGGTTTCAGTTTTTGCGGACTCCGATGGTTTCTTGATCTCTTTCTCACCGCCTGCGAATGCGAGGCCGCTCAACAACAGAACGGCACCTATGATGAGTAATGCTTTTTTCATTATCGCCTCCTAATGGTTTTGCATACTCATGGTATGCTTGAGTTATAAGTACGTATGTCCTGTCAGGTATCCATAAAAGAAATGTTAAATATCCGTTAAAGCATCACTTTTGTGCATCCGATCGGCTTTTCATTCTGCATAGATTGATACAGACAGTGGTTCATGTTAAATTCTCAGCATGAATGGCACCGTTGTTTTTACAGGGGGAGGGACCGGCGGGCATGTGTTTCCCGGCATCGCAGTGCTTGAAAAACTGCGGGCAGGGTTTGCAGGCAGAATCGTATGGATAGGTTCTAAGGCCGGCATGGAGAAAAACATTGTAGAAGGTAAACGTATCGAATTCCTCGGTATTCCAAGTGGAAAGTTGCGACGGTATGTTTCGCTCAGAAATGTATTGGACATCGCAAAGGTGTTTTTAGGCTGCGTATCCGCTTTTTCGATCATCCGAAAACTCCGGCCCTGCCTCTTGTTTTCGAAAGGTGGGTATGTGAGCGTTCCTCCTGTGATTGCGGCAAAACTGCTGAAAGTTCCGATCGTCATACACGAATCAGATGTAGATCCGGGGCTGGCCACCCGTATATGTACAAAATTCGCTCATACTATTTGTGTTTCTTATGAGGATTCGAAATCCTACTTCCCTCCGGAATACATCGGAAAACTCTTCGTGACAGGGAACCCCATACGCGACGATATATACAGGGGCAGCAGGGAAGCAGGGAGAAAGCGATTCTCGATTCCGGATGAGGCACCTGTACTCCTCGTACTCGGAGGAAGCCAAGGTTCAGTGCAGATAAATAAAGCCATCGAAGAGGTCGTAGATACGCTTCTTGAAACATGGTATGTTATTCATCAGACGGGGGCGTATAATTATAAGCAGTCGTTAGATGCGCGTTATATCACTGCACCGTTTTTCAATGATGAATATCCAGACATTCTTGCTGCAAGCGATGTCGTGGTCTCTCGCGCAGGAGCTGGTGCGCTCTGGGAAATAGCTGCACGCGGATTGCCTTCCATACTCATTCCCTTGGGAAGCGCAGGTTCACGCGGCGATCAGATAAAAAATGCCGAATTGTTCGCACGAAAAGGTGCTTCTGTGGTTCTTCCGAGCGACGGCCTCACAGGAGCGCATATCCGGACCGCTTTGACGGAGCTTTTATCTGACGCAAAAAAACGCCAGTCCATGGCCGAAGCCGCACGCAAAATTGGAGGGACAGCAAAAGCATCCGAAACGATAGCCGATCTATTGTTGAAAATTATAGGGGAGGATCGCGCATGAATATAGGTATTCTGGATATCATTTTGGTTGTCATAGTTCTCGCAAGTGCACTACGGTGTGCCTTCAGAGGATTCATAAAGGAAATCATGTCCATGGCCGCATTGGTACTCGGCTTTGCAGATCCTTCTGACAAACACCGCCAGCAGATTTCTCGAACAGTGGTTCGGTAAAACCTTTTGGAATCCGGTTATCGCCTTCCTCGTGATATTTCTCGTTGTCTATATCGTTGTAAAACTCATAGAAGGACTCCTCCACGCCATATTCGAAAAGATACATCTGGACAAGCTTGATAAAGCACTGGGGCTTCTTCTCGGATTGGTGGAAGGTGCAATATTTGGAGCTCTCATTCTCATTGTCCTGAGAATTCAGCCTCTCGTGGATGTAGATAATCTATTGAACAAAAGCGTTATCGCCCAGATAGTACTCCCCATTCTTCCGGTTGCCGATATAGCGAATACAGTAGGAAAAACCCTGAAGATTCAATAAGGCAGAGAATTCATGTTTGACAATATTTTGATGCAGGATTCTGTTATCGCGGCCTTGAAACGCGACCTCGCACAGAAAACGCTTCCTGCTTCTTTGCTTTTTCACGGTCCTGAATTTTCCGGAAAGCTGTCCACGGCCCTCGAATTGGCGAGAGTTGTCAGCTGCGCAGAGGGAACTGCGGAGTGGAACTGTTCTTGTAAATCCTGCCAGATGCAGCGGCTTCTCATGCATCCGTATACCTTGCTCCTCGGATCGCGCTACTTCGAACAGGAAATCGCAGCCTGTGCCGATGTTCTGTTGCGCACACGAAAAGATTCTGCCAGATTCCTGTTCATCCGCGCTGTGAGGAAACTCATTCGGCGTTTCGATCCGGTACTCTGGGAAGGAGAAGAGCTGCGGATCGGAAAAGCACAGTCACTGCTCCAGTCGTTGGAAGAATATATAACACCCCTTCTGCCCGGAAAGAATCTTTCGGAGCAGGGGCTCAGTGGCCTGATAGAAAAAACAGTGGGTGCCTGCAAAAAACTCTCCGATCTTCTGCCTGGAACCGCCATTCCCGTCAATCAGATCCGGAATGTAAGTTTCTGGGCTCACATCGCAGCTCAAGAATCAAAAAAAATCGTGATAATAGAACATGCGGATGCAATGCTTGAAGGAGCAAAAAACGCACTCCTGAAGATTCTCGAAGAGCCGCCTGAAGGAGTTCTTTTCATTCTGCTCACCGGAAAAAAGGGGGGGCTACTACCCACGATTCTTTCGAGGCTGCGACCATACCAATTCTCGGATCGAGGAGAAAAGGGAGATAGGGCGGTACTGGAAAAAATTTTCCGCGAAGAAACCGGACTGTATTCCAGACTCGGAGATTACTTTGCAGCTTGGTCGGGCTTCGATGTCCAAGCGCTCAAAAAAATCGCCGGGGAATTTTCTCATGCTCTGCTTTGTTCTTTCGATCCTCCCGCTGAACCTGGAATGGAACCATTCGATGCAGCCACGGAAAAAATGAACCGAGAAAGCTTGAGATTTTTCCTGAAAGAGGTGCTGCATATCTTGCATATACGAATAAAGGAACAGGCGAAGAGCGCTGACCCTTCGGTGTTGAAATGCTTCGCAGAGTGGAGTGATCTCGTTCACTCGGCAGATATGCAAAGCGAATTGTACAACATCAATGCCGGCCTGCTTGTCGAAAGTTTATTTTATCGCATGAAGGAAGCACTGAAATGAGGAATTTCATTCAGAAGGCCTTGAAAAAGCTCTCGAAACTCGATCAGGAACAGATACGTACCCTTATACATGATATCGCATCCGAAAACGAGCTTTTGGAAGTCGTGCTCGATTCAATGATGGACGGCGTGATAGTAGCGGACAAAGACAACAGGGTGATACTAGTGAACAAAGCGGCCGAGAGGATGCTGCCGTTGCGTTATGCAGACATCTATGATCGCATAATCTGGGAAATACTGAACGACGATGAAATAGCACAATTCATTCGCTTTTATCTTGTGAACAACGAACGGATATCGGATAAGGAATTCACACTCGACATTGGGGGTAGGCCTCAGATACTTTCTTGCAGCATTTTGCCACTCGTCCGCTACGGGAAAATACGGGGCAATATTTTTCATATTAAAAACATCACCGAAAAAAAATCGAGGGAAGCCCGTCTTCGTCGCGCGGAAAGTCTAGCATCCCTGACGACGCTGGCAGCTGGAGTTGCACATGAGATCAAAAATCCACTCGGTTCCATCGGCATTCATATTCAACTGATTCAAAAAGCGCTGCAAAAAGAATCATTTGAGAAGGATACGATCGAGCATTACCTCGATATCGTGAACGAAGAAATCGACAGACTCAACAAGATTGTAGTGGATTTTCTGTTTGCTGTGAAGCCGATGGATACAAAGCTGGAAGAGGCCGATCTAAATGCTATTATTCGCGAACTTCTGGATTTTCTAAAATTCGAGTTCGAACAGGAGCGCGTTCAGGTAGTTGAGAACCTATCGCCCGATATTCCGTACCTTCTGCTTGATGCAAAATATATAAAACAGGCACTCCTTAATATCATCAAGAACGCTTTATCGGCCATGCAAGGGGGAGGAACGCTCACTGTCGCCACAAAAAAACAAGGAGACGAAGTACTATTGAGCATAGCCGATACAGGAACGGGAATCCAGGAAGATATCCTAGAAAAAATATTCGAACCGTATTTTACTACAAAGGAGTTCGGTTCTGGCCTTGGACTCACCCTCGTGTATAAAATCGTGAAGGAACATATGGCTGAAATTTCACTCGAATCTAAAGTAAACCAGGGAACAACTTTTTTCATTTCTTTCCCGATACCACAGAAAGAAAAAATGCTCATAGGTTGGAAAGGAGACGAACGTGACGTTTAATATCCTTATTGTCGATGACGAAAAGAATATCCGGGAAGGTTTGGGGAAAGCGCTCGAGATCGAAGGATATAAGGTCGAGCTTGCAAACGACGGAAAAGAAGCACTCAGCATCATGGAGCGAACCGATATCGACCTTGTGGTGAGCGATCTAAAAATGCCGAACCTTTCTGGAGAAGAATTGCTCAAGGAAATAGTGCGCTCGTATCCGACTGTGCCGGTGATTATTCTCACGGGGCACGGATCAATAGAGACAGCGGTCAATGCCATGAGAGACGGTGCATACGATTTTTTGACTAAACCACTCAATCTCGACCGCCTCTTCCTTCTCGTGAAACGGGCGCTTTCGAATCGAGAACTTGTGCTTCAGCATAGAGCCTTGCAAGAAGAAGTCGCCAAACGCCGGCACTTCAAAAACATCATAGGTACGAGCGCGCCTATGAAAAAAATATTCGAAATCGTCGAACAAGTTGCGGCGACGAAAGCATTAGTGCTCATAACGGGAGAAAGTGGTGTGGGAAAGGAACTCGTGGCGGATGCGATTCAGAGTCTTTCCAATAGAAAGGATAAACCGTTTATCAAGGTGCACTGCGCTGCGCTGTCAGAGACACTTTTGGAAAGCGAGTTATTCGGCCACGAGAAAGGCGCATTCACCGGAGCAATATCGAGAAAGCGTGGAAGATTCGAACTTGCGCATGCAGGCACCATTTTTCTCGACGAAATCGGAGAAATCAATCCTACCGTCCAGATAAAGATATTGCGGGTGTTGCAGGAAAAGCGGTTCGAGCGGGTCGGCGGGGAAGAAACGATCGAAGTGGATGTACGCATCATATCCGCTACCAATAAGGATCTTCTCGAGGAAATCCGCAAGGGGTCTTTTCGCGAGGACCTGTACTATCGGCTGAACGTGGTGAACATTCATATTCCTCCGCTCAGAGAGCGTAAGGACGATATTCCTCTGCTAGTTTCGTCATTTCTTAAGGAATTTGCTCAGGAAAACGGCAAACTAATAGAAGGCATAGATCCGAAGGCAAGACAGATACTCTATCACTATGCATGGCCGGGGAATGTCAGAGAACTGCGAAATTGCATCGAAAGCGCGGTGGTCATGTGCAAGGGAAATATCATCACTGCCGACGACCTTCCTCCCACCATTCATTCCGATTCTTCGGACAATTCGATCCACATCCTCTTAGGTTCCACCATGGCGGACGCGGAGAAAGAAATCATCATACAGACTCTCCGATATCACAACGGCAATAAGAGTAAAACGGCGGAAACCCTGGGGATCGGAAGAAAAACACTGCACAGGAAGCTCTCCGAATTCGGCTTGACCGGAACCGAACTCGTCGATGAATCCACAGAAGAAGAGTGACGATCGGTTGGATTAAATTTTGCCGGTTTCTTCAAATTTTTCGATTCTCTGAAATGCCTGATTTATTTTTTTTGTTATTTCGGTTGCCATGCGCAGTTTTTCGGGATCGTCTGCATGCTTATCGGGGTGATACATGCGCAGAAGGTTTTTATAGGATTTCTTCACCACTTCGAATGAAGCCCCGAATGGCACCTTCAATTCGGCATAGTCGGCGCGGAGTTCTTCTCTGGGGTCTTTTTTTGCTGAAGCTGGCCTGGAATAGCTTTTTTCCCTCTCATGATAATAGTGCCGTTCTTCGAATTTTTCGGCCTTCGGTTCATCCCTTCCGCTTTTTAAAAATTCATCCAGTTCTTCCATAGCTTCCTGCATGTCGGGATCGTAATACGTCCGATTTTCCCGTACGTGTTCTCCTCCGTCATCATGCAGATATGAACGTAGTATATCTCCGAGTTTGTCAAAAAAACTGTTCACTTCGTCTCTGTAGGCTCCTTGCGCATATCATACCCTATTCTCGAACGTTTAACCATATGCGGATTCATCAAAATAGTAGGAACCGGAAAAAAGATATTCAGCTGGCATGGACACCATAACCTGATTGTTCCTTTCCAGCCATTCGGCATAACACCTGGCACTATTGCAATGTACGATTACCTCGCGGTCAGTGAAACCATTCAAAACAGACGCCACCATTCCTATCCCGATCGCAGAAGCGTAGTCTGGCTGTCTTGTGCCGAACAAGGCACGAATTACCACTTCGTCCCTGCTGAATACGGTTGTGAAAACCGGTTGAAACGCCGAGTGAGCGTCCTCGAGGGATTGCAAACGCCTGTTCAAGGCCTTGAGCCTGTTTGGCCGCACGGATTCAAGAAAATATACGACACCAGGAATAAGAAGTTGTACCTGAGTGAGCGAATATCTTCTTCCCCGCATGGTGAAAGTGGAGATGTACGATACATTCGAAGATTCTACGAGAGGTTCTCGAGAAAAAGGCGAAAGGGGAATCCCAAGCCCCAGTCTGAAGTTGCTCGAATCGATTGCGAGTATCTCCTGCTTCCCCTGGACAGTTTCCAGTGTGATCCTGCTTTTCTCCATGAGACCCGAATCGAATGCGAAACGAGCGGCGCAAACGAGTGGATCGTGGTACGCAAAAGACTCGGAGCCGTTAGGCTGGAATACACGCAGAGAAATTTTAAATTCTTCGCCCTTTTGGAGAAAGATAATGCCGTTCGCTCCGACTCCTGTGTGTCTTCTACACATCGCACGTGCGAGTCCGGACATGAGTTTTTCCTGAAACGGACCAATACGCAGCAGATCGATAAGTATATAATCGTTTCTGCATGTTTGGAGTTTCAGGAACTCGATGTTCATGGCGATGACCATATGCATCGGCGATCAGGCATTGAAGAATTCCTTGTGCAATTTCTGTATCGCAGCATCCGCCAGTTCACCGGGCACGACCAAAGAAAGGTTGATGTCCGATGATCCAAGGGAAATCATACGAACGGGTATTTCGGTGAGCGAAGCGAACACGCGCGAAATGAAAACCGTATCCTTCCACAGTTCCTGGCCCACAAGACAAATGATACTTTTACCTTGTTCGACACTCACAGTTCCCAACGTTTCCAACTCTGCGACTATTTCGTGCAGCGCATGAACATTATCGATGGTCATGGAAACCGATACCTCTGAAGTCGCTATAAGGTCTACAGCGGTACGGTATTTTTCAAATATGACGAATATTCTGCTCAGAAAGCCATACGCATTCAGCATGCGGGAAGATTCGACATTGATCACGGTTATGCCTTTTTTCCCTGCGATGGCCCGCAAACCGCGACCTTCCGCCTTGTGCGTGATGACAGTATCGGGACCTTTGGGATTCTTCGTATTCTTCACCAATACGGGGATCGCTTTTTCCACAGCAGGTTGTATTGTCGACGGATGTACGACCTTCGCTCCAAAATATGCGAGTTCGGCGGCTTCTTCATAGGTGATCTTTGGAATCGTCCGAGTTCCGTTCACAGTACGAGGATCAGTCGTCATGATTCCGTCCACATCCGTCCATATCTGAACTTCCTCGGCATCCAACGCTGCGCCGTAAATAGTCGCAGTATAGTCGGAACCGCCGCGGCCGAGCGTCGTCGTGACTCCGAGTTCGGTCGATCCGATAAAACCCTGGACCACATAGAGCACACCCTTTTCCGGTTTTATGCGTTCGCGGATGAGTCTGTTCGTCAGATCGAACAGAGGAACCGCGTGCATGAAGTCGTCCGTCGTCTTCACCAGATCCCTGGAATCCAGAAGAATCGTATTGATTCCGCGCTCCTGTGCCCTCGAAGCGATGAGAATAGTGGAGAGAAGTTCTCCGAAAGAAAGGAGAGCATCGCTCGAACGGGGAGTGACTTCGCGCAAGAGAATGAGCCCCTTGATAAGGGAGGAAAGCTCCTTGAGATGTTTGTCGAGTTTTTGCATTGCTTCATCGAGGAATTTTCCGGAGAGAAAGGCTCTGGCAGTATCATAATGAAGCTCTTTGATTTCATTGAATAATACGCCGGTCGCTCCGTCCGCATCCCCCTTTTTCGCGTATTCGGATATCTTGACCAATTTGTCGGTCACTTTCGCCATTGCGGAGGCTACGACCACCGGCGCTCTGTCCAACTGTTCCTGCGTTATGTCTATGGCCTTATCGATCCACTCGGCACTTCCAACGGAGGTTCCTCCGAACTTCAATACAATCATACGCTCCCTTTTTATAGGTGTCTTTTGGTGATCTTTGAGCTAAGTGCTAACACATTGACTTTTTTCTGTCAAGGTTCTTCAATAGGGAGGAAAGGAGGAGCTTCAATGAAACCGCAGTTCGAAGATCGAATAGAAAAAGCATACGGATCGATCGCTTCCCGCGTCAAAGGAAGCATTCGTACCGGTGTGATTCTTGGGTCCGGATTATCAGGCGTGGCACAGGCAATGGGAGGAGAGGAAATACCGTTCAGCGGTATTTCGGAATTTCCGGAATCCACGGTCCAGGGACACCGAGGCTCCCTCTTCCTTGGCGAAGGGTATGCCGTTCTTGCCGGAAGATTTCACTTTTACGAAGGTTATACGATGGACGATGTTGTATTGCCGGTTTTCCTGCTTAGACGGTTGGGAGCGGAAAACATCATCGTTTCGAATGCCGCAGGTGGCATTAACTCTTCGTATCGACCCGGCGAGCTTGTGCTCATCAAAGATCACATCAATCTTCTTGGAACCAATCCCCTCATCGGTCCCAATCCACAGAATCTCG
>CAZWAS010000062.1:0-442 GCA_964631915.1 uncultured Spirochaetales bacterium
TGAAAGGGTACAGGAACTGGACGATGTAGCCCTTATCAGGGAGGATAGAAACAGATGACAATAGTAGTTGATGTAAGTGCCGCAATTCAAATAATCCTAAAAAAGGAGAGAAAAGAGTACTTTACACAAATATATGAAAAATCATCATGGGTCATTGCTCCAGATTTGTTCATTGCTGAAATAACGAATGTACTATGGAAATATAATAAGGCTAAGATATTATCTGCTTATGAGTGTCAGGAATATGTGGAAGATGGAATTGCATTGATAGATGATTATGTTCAATCTAAAGACCTTTGGAAAGAAGTGCTTGGTGAAAGCATTCGATATAAACATTCTTCTTATGACCTTTTCTATGCAATTTTAGCACGAAGGAATGGTGGTAAGTTAATAACAAATGATAAAGAATTGGAAAATACTTGTAAGAGAATGAAAATTGAAT
>CAZWAS010000062.1:534-9103 GCA_964631915.1 uncultured Spirochaetales bacterium
AAACCGCGCTATGACGCCTCGCCAGTTAAGCGTATGTTGGGCGGTGAAACATCTTGTGAAATGGCTCAAATCGGAGTTGATAAGGAATACGCACTATGACGGCTACGAAGGACATTGTCAAGAGAAACTCGACTTTGATTTACTTTGCTATGGTATTCGCTATCTCCTGGGGCATTATACTTATTGCGGTCGGATTTGACAGATTGGGAAATCCGGAGGATCTAAACACACCGCCTGTATACGTGGCCATGCTCCTTGGGCCTTCTCTGGCAGGTGTGTTGTTGACGGGTTTCATATACAAGAGGGCAGGCTTTCGTGAGCTTCTATCACGGTTGTTCGGGCGGCAAGTGAGCCTGCGTTGGTACCTTATCTCCCTTCTAGCCACTCCGCTCTTATCCATGGTAGTTCTCTTTGCGCTTTCGCTTATATCTGCTGAGTTCATCCCACATATTGTGACCACGACAAACAAGATGGGTGCTCTCCTGGCTGGTATTTTGGCAGGGCTTTGCGTTGGCTTTTTCGAGGAACTAGGCTGGACCGGATTTGCCGTCCCTGAAATGAGGCGACGTTATGGTATCCTTTCCACTGGAGTTACAATGGGTCTTCTGTGGGGAGCGTGGCATTTCATTCTGTTCTGGGAAAGGGGAAGTTTCTTTGGAATGCTTTCGTTTGTTCTGTTGCTCGCGCGCCTTTTCGCTTGGTTACCAGCCTACAGGGTGCTTATGGTTTGGGTTTACGACCGCACGGGGAGCTTACTTGTAGTCATGATTATGCACATGAGCCTTGTAGCTATCCAGTTCATCCTTGTACCACCGCTAACAGGGACAGCCAGTCTGACCTATATTCTCGTATGGGCGGCTGTACTGTGGGTCGTCGTCGCAGCGGTTATCTTTGTCCAACGACGGCAGATTGAGAAGCATCGAATGGTGCAAACTGGATAGAACCGCCGCCGCTCCGCTGCGCTTCGCGGCGTGGCTGAACGCGACCGTTGGGCGGGGCCCTGCGGGAGCAATAAAGAGAAAACTTGCTTTACAATTCGATGGTGTGTATAATATATATAGATGGTACACATTCATAGGAGTTGTATATGAGAACGAATATAGTTATCGATGATGATTTAATGCAAGAGGCACTCACCATTTCAGGATACAAAACTAAGAAGGAAACGGTTGAAGAAGGGCTAAAACTTCTTATTGCACAGAAGAATCAAGCAAAAATTCGAAACCTTCGCGGTAAGCTCAAATGGGAGGGCGATCTAGAGAAAATGAGAACCGATAAATGATAGTAGCCGATACTTCCGCATGGATTGATTATGTCCGTGGTATTGAAGCTTCCCATACAAACATTCTTGATTATGAACTACAACATAATCGGATCATTACTGGGGATTTAATCATAACAGAATTCCTTCAAGGATTTCGGGAAGAGAAAGAGTATCAAGCGGCAAAACGAATCATGGAAAGCCTTGAATATCATGATTTTGTAGGAAAAGAGATAGCAATTCAAGCAGCACAGAATTTGAGGAAACTTCGGAAAAAGGGAATAACAGTTAGGAAAACAATCGATGTGATCATAGCAACCTTTTGTATCGAGAACGGTTATGCATTAATACACAATGATCATGATTTTGATCCGATGGAAGAAATCCTGGGAATGAAAGTAAAAAGATGAGGAGGAAGAAGAGACGCTCAACAATCGCTTGAACCGGGCAAATCTTTTTGCACGATTATGCTCTGTCGAAGACGAAGCGCAAACCACGCCAAGCCATTCGGGCACGAAAATGCAAGTTAAGCGTATGTTGGGCGGACGCTTCGCGCATGGAAGAGAAGATGCGAATAAAAGAATTCTCTGAACGTGTTGGATTAACTCCGTACACGCTACGCTATTATGAGAAGATAGGTGTTCTCAGGCCAATAAAAAGAACCACAAATAGATATCGTGAATATGATGAAAGAGATATTTCTTGGATGGAGTTCGTGTTACGTCTCAAAAAGACAGGAATGCCAATAAAAAAAATTAAGGAATATGCGGAACTCCGTAGCGAAGGTGATGAAACTAAGAATCAACGACAGAAAATACTTGAAGATCATGAAGAAATACTAAAACAGAAAATTGAAGAACAAATGAAACATCTACAAAGAATCCAAGAAAAGATTGAATACTATAAAAAGATGTAAAATTATCTTGCCTTAGAGCCAACTCTAATGTTTATGCTTTCATGAGACCATTTCGTAAGGAGGATCTCATGAAAGATCAAAGGTTTATTGATGGGGAGAAGGTACTGAACCAGGTGACAAAAAGTGATGGATTTTCAGTCATTGAAAGCTTGAAAGGTATTGCACCTGATTTGGGGAATTGGATCATTCAGTTTGCTTATGGCGATGTTATTTCTCGAGATAAAATAGATATAAAACAACGAGAATTATCAACAATATCAATATTAGGTGCAATTGGAGGGTGTGAGCCGCAGTTAAAGGTACATATACAGGGTTGCATCAATGTCGGATGCAAACGAGAAGAAATAGTTGAGTCCTTATTGCAAATCTGTGTATATGCCGGATTTCCGCGGGCAATCAATGCAATCACTTGTGCAAAAGACGTTTTCTTAGAGAATAAAAATTATTAACCTGACAATCGCTTCAACTTGATTCAGCGTCCTGAAGCTTGGATCTATGGACGATAGCTGGAAACAATGGCGTTAAACAAGTTAAGCGAAATGTTAGCTGGACGCGCATTGCGCGCGAAGGATACAAGTATGATCACGAATGTAGCAATTATCACAGTATTGGTTATTGTAGGAAGTGTTGCATCAATAGGATTTGGGGTATGGCATCTGTTTGTACCACGAATATGGGATTGGTATTCATATACGCAAAAAGATGCGATTGAATTAATCATTGCAGTAAAAGCAATAAATGTTTTCTTTTCAGTTTCATTGATTCTCTTTGGATTTATGGGTAGTGTAGTTGTCGTAGGAAATAAATCTAACAACTACTCGACGATAGTTGTATAGGATCAGTACTCGTTCTCTGGTTAGTGAGAGTAGTAATGCAAATTCTTTTTCCACAAGGTACAATGAACATGCCCCTTCAATATGGAATGCTCATAGTTTTTATTGTAAGAATTCTATGCCATTTGATTTCTTTCGTGTGCATCATGAAAAGCTAAAGAGAATGAATAAGATTTTAAGACCGAATCATATGTGGGAGAAAAGCGGACATGGATAGTAGATTAAAATATCACCATCTTGGTGTGCCTGTCACTGAATCAATAAATGGGGAAGTGTATTTGAAGGAATATAGATGTTACCATTATGGATATGATGATAGTCCTTATGGGATAGAATTCATGAGATATGAAAAAGAATGTACATTGCCGGAAATAGTAAAAACAAAACCCCACATTGCTTTTGAGGTTGAAGATATTTATGACTATATAAAAGATAAGAAGGTAATAATTCAACCCAATAGTCCGTCAGAAGGAAACATTGTAGCATTTATCGAAGCTGAAAACATGCCAATAGAATTAATCCAGATCGATAAAAGTGGCGGCTAACAATCGTTTCGACCTGACATTGCTATTGTCACATTTTGTGCTGTCGCTACGCTCCTCGGCAAAAAGTGCGCCAATACACAATGCAGGTTAATATATGTTCTGTGGACGCGCATTACGCGCAAGAGGATTAATGAAATATCATAGTATTTTCCTTCAACACCTATTACTTATATTTCTTATTACATTATTATCGTGCAAAGTAGAAACAAAGGATAAAACTGAAATGTTAATTGTTCAAATGCCGGTCGAAGGTATGCTAATCACTCCTAATACACCTGGATCTAAAATTCCAAGTCATGGTATCGATAAATATGGGGTTGAATATGCTATTGATTTTATAATTCTTCCAAATGACAATTTTATTAAAAAACCATATAAAGGAAGCGTTTTTAAATACATTTTTACTGGAATACCTTTGACTGACTTTTTTAGTTGGGGGCAAAAAATATACTCTCCAGTATCTGGTGAAGTAATTGAAGTCGTTAATAGTATTGAAGAAAGAAATCCCGTAAAAATGATTTCTGAATTACAAAACACAAGAACTGTTACAAATAAATATTTAAATAATGATGGGGGCTATACACTCTTAACAGGAAATTACGTCTTAATCAAAAAATCTCAAAATGTATTTGCATTACTTGCACACTTAAAGAAAGATTCAATAAAAGTAGAAATAGGTCAAAAGATAAACGAGTTTGAATACATCGGTGATTTAGGTCATTCAGGAAATTCTACAATGCCCCATTTACATATGCAATTTATGGATACTAGTGATTTTAGTGTGGCAAAAGGGTTGCCATTTGTATTTAAAGAATATGAACAGAAAAAAAAGGGAAAATGGATAATTGTAAGGAATAACATACCGAAAGCAAGTGACATGATAAGATATTATAGGAAATAGCGCATAACATGTACAACTAATATAGGTGTCTAGCATATCATTATCCTTGAAAGGAGAAGATATGCCGGTTAATACTAATAAGGTGATGACGAAAGATGCCGAAGAAAAAGTCGCGCGAAAGCGGCTCAGCGTTCTACAATTGGCCGAAAGCATGGGAAATGTGTCGGAAGCTTGTCGGCGCAGCGGGATGGATCGAGCGAGTTTCTATATCTAGAAACAGAGGTTTCAGGGAAAGGGCTTAGAAGGGCTGAAAGATTTCTCCTGCGCCGCATTCGAATCCGAGCAGAACGCCTGATGAGGTTGTGGAACAGATTCTGGATGTGTCGCTAAAATATCCGAAATGGGGCTGCGTGAAGGTAGCCGACTATTCGAAGCTTGGGGGATATCGGTCTCCAGTCCGACGGTACAGAAGATTTTTATCAAGCTGCCGCATGGGGTATCAAAGTTCAAACGGTCTTAACGGATAACGGGGGTGAGTTCTGCGGCAGAGAAGGGCATCCCTATGAATTGTATTGTGCGTTAACGGATATCGAACACAGAACCACTCAAGGCAGCAGGCCGCAGACGAACGGATTTGTCGAGAGATTCATCAGGACAGTGAAGCAGGAGTTTATCGGTGTTGCTTTCATGAAGAGAATCTCCACGAGTATCGAGGAGTTGCAGGAAGAACTGGACAGGTGGCTGAATCACTACAACTATGAACGGCCTCATCGAGGGTATCGAAATATGGGGAAAAGACCGTTTGAAACAGTCGAAGGATTTGTTAAATCCGATTCACAATGATAGACACCATCATTAGTTATACACTTTAAACTGTCAGGTAAATACCAACACACTACATAAAACTGTAGCATGTGATTGTTAGGAATACATTTAATACATACAGATAAATACAGGTTAGGAATACAAATTATTTTCTCTTCATAAAAAACTCATTTCGGATTTTCCAAGTATTACCCTTGTCATTCGATTCTCTTCCAATCCAATGAAAAGTCGTCTTTGTTATCTCTGTAAAGCACCATTGGTTTATGGTTCCATCATCAGTTATATATTCCTGCACAATATCATTTCCAATCTGTTTTCCTACCATTGTGTCAAATGATAATGTATTTGGTTCTAACCATGTGATATGCCAGGAATTATTTTCCGGATTATATATCCTTATGGTTGTACCATAAATATCCTTTTTAGCATCACGTTTTTTATCGATTCTATCTTTTCTTGATGGAGCTATCCATACATCTTGAATTGCTTTTCCCTCTAAAATCCAACCAAAATATACTTCGCAGCTTTCAGTTCTTTTAGTTCCGTCAGATTTATGAACAATAACCGTTCCTTCCCAAGACCCAATAAATTGTCCATATAGCATTAATTGAGTTGAATAGATTGGATTAGGACCATTGGAGTTAAGTACTTCTATCATTTTTTCGTTTTCCATTTTGATTTATTACTCCCTTCTTTTGCAAATTCTGCTCAACATCTACTTGACTTGCGAGGCGTACATGGCGCGATTCTTGCCGAGGAGCGAAGCGACGACAAGCAAGAATCGTCATATAGCCGAGTTAAGTTGAAGCAGTTGATACTCATGAAGGCCTCCTCCGAGGATGTGCGGTAAACTACCGCTTAGGATATATCCACACAAGGAGGATCTTCATGAAATTCTATACCAACTATCACCAATTTTATTACGGGATCGACTTATACGCAAGACAAATGTACGTCTGCGTCCTGGATCAGGGGGGGGCGAGGTGAACTTCCCCCGGTTTTAAGGACAGGGGGTTAAGCCACATTTGTTACCGCTAACGGGGTAGCATAATAATATCCGAGGGCCGAATGTCTACGACGCCTATTGTAATACGTTTCGATGTACTCAAATACCGAAGCCCTAACCCGTATTTGGGTATGCCTCCTTTCGAGAACGTCCAGTTCCCATTTGAGCGTTTTGAAAAAGCTTTCAGCACAGGCATTGTCCCACCAATTCCCCTTCCGGCTCATGCTCCGGCGACAGCGGGGCACAGCCTTGCGAGGGTACTCCGCAACTGTTCGCAGCAGTATTGAACTCCTCGGTCCGAATGGAAAACAAGAGCCCTTCACAGGGCGACCGATTGCTCCAGGCCATCTCAAGAGCTTTGCATATATGTTCAGCAGCCTTGTCCTCGGAGAAGGCCCACTCGATTACTGTGCGCTCTCACAGGTAAAGTACGCAGGTTAGGTACAGCCATCCGCGTGGGGTATACAGATACGTTATATCCAAGACCCATTTCCCCCCGACCTCAACGGAGAACTCACGGTTCAGTATATTTTCCGCCACCGCCAGGGTATGGCTGGAATCGGTGGTGGCGACGAACTTCCGCCGTCGTCTGCAAGCCATGTTCCCTCATAAGCCGTTTTACCCGGTTCCGGTTTCCGATGACTCCTATATCGCCTCAGGTACTCATAGAATATCTTCGTAATAAGCTCCTCCAGTCCCCGCTCTTCCTGCTCATGTCGGCTTAGTTTCCACCCCAGCCATGCATACTATCCGCTCCTGCTTACCCCCAATATCCCAGCCATCTTCGTAACGCCGTACCGCCCTTGATACTGATACACGAACGGTATGCTGAGCGGGGATTCCGTATGGTAAAGATGGCCATCGCTTTTTTAGGATTTTGTTCGTTTCCTCAAGGTCGGTAACGCGCTTTTTCAGTTGGACCACTTCTTCATCGCAAACTTTCCCTTTCCCGGCAAATGCCGTTATTACCCCCCTTCGGCAAGGCGGGCTTCCCGTTTCCACCGAAGCATGTTCCCCTTGCTCCCCAGTTCCACCGCTATTTCCGACTGCTTCCTGTCCGTCGTCCGGACAAGCTCCACTGTCCCTTCTTTAAATTCTTTGGTGAATACTCGCTTCTCTCTCATGACAACCTCTCCTTTGGTTTATCATAGGCTTTTCTCACTGCCTATCTCGCCGGGGAAAGCCCATATTGATATCGAATACTGGAAGGACAGATAGTTCGATTTGTAGAAAGAAAGATCCGTGTAGTCACAGAAAGGAAGAACACAGAGCTGCTTGAATTGAATGTACTGCCGGATCATGTGGTAGTCGAATTACCCCCGCAGATCTCCGTATCCGAATACATAGGAATCGTGAAAGGGAACAGGCCATAGCACTTTTCCAGAACTGCAAAGATTTGAAAAAGCGATCGTCTGGGGAAATCATTTCTGGAACCGCGGCTACTGTGTTACGACTGTAGGTCTTGACGAGGGAAAATAAGAAAATACGTAAATATCTCGGAAGAGAAAGAGCGGCTCGAAGAAGATATCGAACAACAACAAGGGCCCTATTAGAAGCCTTGCATTTAAGCCATCGCCTCCGGCGGTAGTTGTTGACTTTTTTCTTCTGTTGCTAATTATTTAGATTTCTTATAAAATTATTTCGTATTAATAAGAAAAGGAAAGAGCAGAAGGAGAAGCATAATTGTTTTTAGCACAACGTTTGGAAAGGATAAAACAATTGCTCTATGAGCATAAAACGATAGATGTCACTTCTTTGAGTAAACACCTTGATGTGAGTGAAGTCACCATTCGGAAGGACCTTGATAGACTCGAGAAGATGGGTTTTCTCAAAAAGTATCGAGGTGGAGCTATTCTCGAAGAGGATCAATTGGGAGGATTGAATGAACATGAGATTGAGGATCTCGATTTAAAGGAAGAGTGTGTCGAACCAGCGGTTCAAATGGTGGAGGAGAACGACAAGATTTTCATTTCCTCCGGATCAACTTGTGGTATTTTTGCACGAAGGCTACGTGCCCGTGTTTTGTCGAACATTAATGTAATAACGAACAGTTTCGATGTTGCGCATGAGCTTTTTGGCCATGTGCGGAGTCTCTATTTTTTGGGAGGGGAGGTTCACCAAAAAGATTCCAACCTTTATTCAGTCATCAATTTCGAAGGAGATATTTGGAAAAGTCTTTATGTCAACAAGGCTTTCATTTCTGTCGATGGCGTCGACTTGAAAGCTGGGTATACGGTCAACGATATGGGCATTGTTTCCCTCTATAGGCAGATAAAATCTGTGGCCAGTAAAATCATTATTCTTGCGGATTCGACGAAATTTGATAAGATCGGTATGCATCA
>CAZWAS010000062.1:9206-11014 GCA_964631915.1 uncultured Spirochaetales bacterium
AAACTTTTGACTGAATATAGCTTTTAGCAGGGAAAATCATGAAAAAGAAACTATTGGAACTGAAGCATGTATGCAAAGCCTTCAATAACAAAAAGGTGCTCACAGATATAAACCTCTCCATCAATTCCGGTGAAATAACCTGTCTTCTCGGGAAAAACGGTGCCGGCAAAACGGTACTTATGAGTATCCTTATGGGAATCCTGAAGCCGGATGAAGGTTCTATCTACTGGGGTAGAAAGAAAGTGAAAATCGAGAAACCCATGGATGCGTATTCTCTCGGTATCAGCATGGTTTTTCAAGAACAAATGCTTCTGGAAAATATGAGTGTTGCAGAGAATATTTATGTATACAATGATCCGCCTTCCGCATCGCGATTCCCTATTGTCAGCCACCGATTGGTGAATCGCGAAGCAAGAAAACTTCTCGATGAACTTGGCTTTGATCTCGATCACAGGCAGAAGGTCAAAAATCTTACTTTTGCACAAAAGCAGATCGTTTCTATTGTGAAGGCGGTCGCATTCAGGCCGAAATTATTGATCATGGACGAACCGGCAACTGCGTTGGTCGAGCAGGATGCGCAGAAACTGTTTCATGCGCTGAATATGTTGAAGACGAATGGCGTTGGGATAGTGTTCGTATCCCATCATCTCGGTGAGGTAATGCGCATAGCAGATCGGATTTTCATTCTGCGGGATTCGAAAATAATCGGAATTCATGAAGAAAAAGAACGATTTGACTTTAACGCTCTACTTTTTGAAATGACCGGAGAGGAATTGACAAATCGATATCCGCGCGTACGGTCCTACAAAGGGGATTCTATCGTTGAAATTTCCAATTTGTCATACCGCAATGTTATGACGGATGTAAATTTTTCCATACGAGAAGGAGAAATCGTAGGAATTTTCGGTTTGGAAGGGTCGGGAAAGGAACATATTGGAAAAATTTTGTGTGGTCTTCGGCATCCAGAACGAGGAACGGTTACGCTGCAGGGCAAAGTCGTGAACTTTACTACACCATTCGAAGCGCTCAAAAGAGGGGTAACCTATCTTGGAGAAGAATTCAAAGAAAATTTGATTTTGGACAAGAATATAGCGTTCAATGTGACTTTGAGTAATCTATCCGAAATTTCTTTCGGATTCTATCTTTTCACCAAGAAAGGCTGGGAAGTAGCGCGATATTTCAATGAGAAGTTCAAGATAGTTGCTGGAGCGGATGTCGATAAAGTTGCGGTATTGAGTGGAGGGGCAAAACAAAAAGTCGCAATTTCGAAATGCCTGTTCGCGGATACAATCTTTCTTATACTGGAAGAGGTCTCAAAGTATCTTGATATTCCTTCCAAAGTGGAGTTGTACAACATTCTCAACAAGCTTGCAGCCAATGGAATAAGTATTCTCCTTATATCTTCTGATGTCGAAGAGCTCATCGGTATGTGTGACAAAATACTGGTTTTTTACAAAGGAACCATCATCAGAGAGTTGAGAGCCGAACATACCACTTCGGCAGAAGTATTGTTTTATGCATCCGAAGGGATAGAAAACCGTTATCATTTGAAGTGACCGGCAATGTGTTGCTGACATTCATTGCTGGCAATCTTGACGTGATAGGTGTCAGCAGTTTATGTTTCGAAAAGTAACGAAATCAAAATAAATCATAATATAATGATTTTGATAAAAAAAAATATTGCAATTTTAGAAAACAATGCTATAATTTTTCTATACTTTTCAAAACCATAAGGAGGCAAAAATGCAGGGAAAAGTAAAAATCATTATTCTTTCATTTCTCATCGCAGCGATTTTCGGCGGATTCAT
>CAZWAS010000062.1:11029-17941 GCA_964631915.1 uncultured Spirochaetales bacterium
AAAACCGAGGGAGGCGGTAAGACGCAAATCGTGATTGGTGCGACTATGCAAGGTCTCAAGGCCCCTTACGTCGTGTCTGTCAAAAAACACCTGGAAGCATATGCAGCTACTATTCCTAATGTAAAACTGTTTGTTGTCGATGGTGAGGCTGATCCGAACAAGCAAGTGAGTCAGGTAGAGAATTATATCGCTCAGAAAGTAGATGGCATTATTCTCAATCCTATTTCGTACGACGGATGTGCCCGAGCGGTCGATATGGCGGTAAAAGCAGGAATCCCCATTACCACTCTCATTGTGCGGGTAAGCAATCAAGATAAGGCAACTTCCTTCGTCGGCTCCGATCATAAAGAATCAGGTATCATGGAAGCCGAGATGATGGTGGAAGATATAGGAGGGAAAGGCAATATCGTTGTTATTGAAGGAGAGATGGGAATTGATGCGCAGATTCAGCGTATGCTGGGATACGAAGAAGTCCTGAAAAAATACCCCGATATCAAAATCGTGGCAAAACAGGCAGCATATTGGGATCGTGATAAGGCGCTCAAACTTACCGAAAACTGGCTTCAGGCTGGAAGACAGTTCAGTGTTGTTCTCTCGCAGAACGACAATATGGCAATGGGCGCATTGAAAGCGATCGAGGATGCCGGACTTGCAGGAAAAGTGCACGTATATGGGATTGACGGGGACACCGATGCACTGGAAGCGGTGAGAGATGGAAGGCTCAAAGCTACTGTATACCAGGATGCGAAAGGCCAGGCCGAGCAGGCCATTGATGCGATTATCGCTGCAATAAAGGGTGAAAAGGTGGAAAAAGCGTACGTTATTCCCTTCCAAAAAGTGCGGAAAGACAATGTAGTTAAATTCCTTAAATAAACTAAGTGGAAGGGAATCCCCAAAAGCCAGCCTGTATTTGCGATTAAGGAAGGCTGGCTTTGGGGCACAGAAAGCAGAAAAAGCATATCATATTTGCATCGAAATGCATAGGGCAAACGTAGGATATTGATGGGATGATTCCATATTCATGCTGCTTAAGGTAAGAGGGAAAGAAATGGATTCTGTTTGTCTGGAAATGAGAAATATTACAAAAAGGTTTCCCGGTGTATTGGCCTTGAATAAGGTGGATTTCGATCTGCGGAATGGAGAAGTCCATGTATTAATGGGTGAAAACGGAGCTGGAAAATCGACACTCATGAAAATACTGAGCGGTCTCCATCAGCCTGACGATGGACAAATCATCATCAATAATAAGCCTATTGAAGTTCGAAGTCCGGCTGAAGCCATGAGAAACAGAATATCGATGATACATCAGGAATTGAGCCCTATTCCGGAAATGACCATAGCCGAAAACATTTTCATCGGGAGGGAGCCTTCATATCTGAAGCGATTCGGGTTGCTCGATGCCAAGGAAATGCACAAAAATACCGAAAAGCTCCTGAAGTCTCTGAATCTGAATTTCGATCCCAGGAAAAAGATGAAGGAGTTATCAGTAGGTCAGATGCAGATGGTAGAAGTGGCGAAAGCGATATCGTATGACGCGAACATCATCATAATGGATGAACCGACTTCTGCGATAACAGAGCGAGAAGTCGAACACTTGTTTAGTATTATTGCATTATTAAAGGAAAAAAATGTCGGGATCATATATATTTCGCATAAAATGGAAGAAGTCGGCAAAATAGCAGATCGGATATCCGTGCTCAGAGATGGTGAACTGATCAGCACGAGAAAAGCAAACGAAGTCACCATCGAAGAAATAATCAAGATGATGGTTGGCAGAGAAATAAAAACCGTGTTTCCGAAGGAGGATACGGAAAAAGGAGACATCATTCTGGAAGTGAAAGATTTGACCAAGAAGGGATTGTTCCAGAATGTAAGTTTTTCCTTGAGGAAGGGAGAAGTATTGGGTATTGCAGGGCTGATGGGATCAGGAAGAACCGAGTTAGTTGAAACTATTTTCGGGATTCGAAAGGCAGATTCGGGTTCGATTCATATAAAAAACCGAAAGATAGGGATCGATAGTCCACTCCATGCAATAAAAGCCGGCATGGCAATCGTCTCGGAGGACAGAAAAAATGTCGGATTGAATTTGAAAGGCTCCGTGAAAGAGAATATTACACTGGTAAAACTAAAAGAATACTGTAATTTCGGCGTGATAAAAAAAAAGGAAGAGATCCGAGTCGTTAAAAAGAGTATTGACAAATTCAATATCAAGACGCCATCGGTCAATCAAAAAGCGCTTTTCTTGAGCGGAGGGAATCAGCAGAAAGTGGTTGTGGCAAAGTGGCTGTTATCCGATCCCGAAATCTGCATTCTTGACGAACCGACACGAGGTATAGACGTCGGTGCCAAAGTGGAGATCCATAAATTGATATCGAATCTTGCAAAGGAAGGAAGAGCTGTTATTATGGTTTCTTCGGAACTTCCTGAAATTATCGGGATGAGTGATCGCGTTCTAGTAATGCATGAAGGGAAATTGATGGGGCACTTGATGAGAAATGAACTGTCTCAGGAAAAGATTATGAGCTTCACGCTGCAAAAGAAGGAGAGTAACGATCATGAAAGCAACAGGCGGTGATAGTATTTTTAAGAAAATATCGTCGGAATACGGAATATATGTGGCTTTTGCCGTGCTCATCATAATCCTTTCGGTGTTATCTCCTTCGTTTTTCAGCATTTCCAACTTGTTGAATATTCTGAAACAGAGTTCCGTCATCGGAATTGTCGCGATAGGTACCACATTTGTGATTTTGACTGGAGGAATAGATCTGTCTTCCGGGTCGCTCGTAGCGCTTTGCGGTGTTTTGGCAGCTTTGTTTGCGGGTCCGCAGGGATTGGGCAGTTCGATGCTTGGGTTTATTCGATATGAAGAGGGTATGGAAAAGGCACTGAAGCAAGCGGAACATGCTCTTCCGCTTATTGTACCCTTTTTGGTCGCTGTGGTTTCCGGCGCTGCCATAGGTTTTTTCAATGGAACCGTTGTAGCACGGGGAAAGGTTCCTCCTTTCATCGTGACTCTTGGAACAATGACGATGGCCAGAGGCGTTGCTTTGATTGCTGCTGATGGAGGGACGGTTCCCTATGTAACGGAAGAATTCAAAGCGTTGGGAGGCAGTTCGATTCTGGGTATACCGAGTTTGGTTTTTTTCTTTGCAGGTGTGTTCGCCATATTCGCATTCATACTGTACAAGACGAAATTCGGCAGGCATGTATACGCGATAGGAGGAAACGAAACCGCTGCCCACGTTTCAGGCCTCAATGTGCGGAGAACAAAAACGCTTGTGTATGTTATTGCAGGTGCACTCTCGGGGTTGGCAGGCATATTGCTAGCCTCCCGGATCGCTGTTGGTTCCCCCGTTTCAGGACAAGGGTATGAACTGGATGCAATTGCGGCAGTTGTCATTGGAGGAACAAGCCTGAACGGTGGCGTCGGAAGGCTGCTTGGAACGCTGATCGGAGTTCTGATTATTGCGGTTATGAGCAATGGGTTGGATATGCTCAATGTCAGTTCCTACTTACAACAGATAGTCAAAGGGGGAATAATCATATTGGCCGTTCTGTGGGATATGAGGTCGAAGCAGTCGTCCTGATTATTCTGTAGGCTTCCTTTCATTACATGGAGAGATACTCGAAGAAGAATAGAGCGTGCGGCTGGAGGTATGTCCGCAATGAAAGACACAGAAAAAAGGATGGGAATATGAAGGCGTTGGTCTGGACAGGTAAGCATAACATTGAAGTACAGGATATCGAGGCACCTTCCCGCGAAGCCGAGGAACCTATTGTCAAAGTGAAATACACAGGCATCTGCGGCTCGGATCTTACCATTATTGCCGGCATGCATCCCAGGGCAAAAACACCGCTGACCTTAGGGCATGAGTTTATGGGTACCGTTGAATGGCTCCCCAAACAGTATAAAGGGAATCTGGAGCAGGGCAGCAGGGTAGCCGTCAATCCGTTGATATCATGCAAGGTATGCTCCCAGTGCCTCAAAGGGAAAGAACACATCTGCGAAAATCTGAAACTCATCGGCGTTGAACGCAATCCCGGTGCCTTTGCCGAATATGTTTCAATTCCGCAAATAGAACGACTGTTCCTTGTACCAGAACAAGTGTCGGATGAGGAAGCTGCTTTGATCGAACCAGCGGCAGTGGCTATCCATGCAGTCGAGCATTCAGCGATAAAACCGTATGAGTCTGCCGTAATCTTCGGTGCCGGGCCGATTGGCCTTCTCATCGCCGAAGTACTGACTGCATATGGTATAACAGATTTCGTGGTATGCGAAATCGATGAGAGCCGATTGAGAAAAGCCGAAGAATGCGGCTTCAGAACGCTTGATACGAAAGACGGGAACATACCAGAACGGCTGAAACATAGTATGAAAGGCCGAGGAGCCGATGTCGTGTTCGAGGCAGCGGGTGTTCCTGCTACCGCGGAGCTGGTTATCTCTGTTGCCGGTATCGATGCACGGATTATCATGGTATCAATTCACAAGCATCCTGTGAGCATTCTTTTTCAGCAGTTGTCCTACAAGGAACAGAAAATATACGGAACAAGAATATATGCAACCGATGATTTTCATAAAGTGCTGCATCTCCTCTCGGAAAAAAAGATTCGGCTCGGAAAATTCATCAGTCATGTGTTTGATTTCAAGAATGTGTTGTCTGCCTTCGAGACGGCAAAATCCGCACAAGGGACGTGCAAAATACTCGTAAAACAGTAGAGGAGGGAAACATGAAAAAGGGAAGGATTCTGCATAAGGATTTGAACGCACTTATCGGCAGTCTCGCTCACGGAGATGCAATTGTGATAAGCGATGCGGGGCTCGCAATACCGCAGCATATACTGAGGGTTGAATTAGCCATCGAACGGGATTATCCGGATTTGATAACAATATTGCTGCTTCTCAAGGAAGAACTCATTGTGGAAAAAGTACAGATAACCGAGGAATGCAAGGAAAACAACTCGCCGCATTTTTCTGATGTCTGCGGAGTTTACAAGGGCGAACCGGTTGTCATCGAACTCATACCACATTCCCGGCTGCTGAAAGATATCCTCCCGAACGTCAGAGCAGTAGTGAGAACAGGGGCATTCTGTCCGTATGGCAATGTCGTCTTATATCCGGGAATCGATGCTCCGAAATGGTTCGAGCGCGACGGGCTGAAAGTACCGGATTTCTATAAGGATCGGGTTCCTGGGAAAAGTAAGTGATGGGGGGAATTATGAATGGTTATATGGGTGTGATACTGAGGGTTGATCTCTCCGACAAAACTTTCAAAAAAGAACCGCTCAATCCGAAATACGCGGAAGACTTCATAGGCGGTTCGGGCTTTGCACTGCGAATGGCCTACGATGAGCTGATTCCTTCAACGGACCCTTTAGGTCCGGAAGCGAAGTTGTATTTCATGACGGGACCAGTAACGGGAACTCTCCTTGGAACATCTGGGAGATTCCAAGTTGTTTTCAAATCCCCGTTGACCGGCATACTCTGCGATTCGAGTTCTTCGGGGTATTGGGGAGCGGAATTGAAGAAATGCGGCTATGACGGACTGATCGTGGAAGGTATGTCTGCGAGTCCCGTTTACATTCTTATCCGAGATGAACGAGTCGAAATAAAAGACGCATCTATTCATTGGGGAAAGGATACCAACCAGATACAGGAAGATCTGAAGAAAGAGATTCAAGACGACAAAGCATGTATTGCGGCGATAGGCGTCGCAGGGGAGAATAAGATCGCTTATGCGGCGATCATGAATGACGAGATGCGCGCTGCTGCACGAGGTGGCGGTGGAGCAGTCATGGGTGCGAAAGGTCTGAAGGCTATTGTTGTGCGAGGAACGAAGGCCATCCCGTTGTATGATCCTGATCGGTTCAAGAGAGTTGCAACCGATATCAATAAGCGGAATGCGCGGGAACTTGCGGCATTTGGAGAAATGGGAACCATCAGTGTTCACGATGATCGCTGGCCTATCAGTGATATTCCGTTCAAGAATTGGTCCGTTCCTTCCACCGAAGAAGGATGTACCGCGTTGGGAGCGAAAAAACTGCTTGAGATAATGCCCCATAGAACGAATTCGTGTTATGCGTGTCCGATACGTTGTGCTCGTTGGGTGAGAATCGAAAAAGGACCTTATGCGTTCGAAGGACCAGGACCGGAATACGAATCTTCCGCTGCCTTAGGGTCTTTATGTTTGAATTTCGATATCAATGCGATGTCATACATGAATCATCTGTGCAACCTGTATGGGCTGGATACTATTTCCATGGGGTCTACCATTGCGTTTGCCATGGAATGTTTCGAAAAAGGGTATCTGAGTAAAGACGATTTAGGCGGCATATCATTGAAATGGGGCGATACACAAGCAATGATTGCTTTACTACGAAAGACCGCATTTTGCGAAGGAAAGGAAGGGAAGTTGCTGGGTCTCGGAACGAGGCGGTTGGCCGAATTGATAGGAAAGGATGCGCTCGATTTCGCTGTTCAAGTGAAAGGTATGGAGATCCCGATGCACGATCCTCGTACAAGGTTTTCCTGGGCTTCGGCCTATGCAACGGCTTCCCGCGGGGGTTGTCACCTTAAAGGCATGAGCGATACATGGGAGGATACTTCCGATCCCTTGCCCGAGTGGGGATTTATCGGTAAACATCCAAGTCAAACCGATGAACGCAAAGCAGAAATGACACGATACGCTCAGTCCTGGGGACACATTCGTGATTCTTTGGTCATGTGTCATTTTGCGACTACGATTCATCAACCCTCAATCTTCAGCGACCTTCTCAATGCGGCTACAGGCAGCAGCTTGGTCCCGAAGGATATACTCGCTATCGGCGACCGTATCAACAATCTGTATCGGGTATTCAATATCCGATGCGGGATATCCCGAACGGATGATAGTTTGCCTAAACGGCTTTTAACGC
>CAZWAS010000062.1:17962-23022 GCA_964631915.1 uncultured Spirochaetales bacterium
GGAAAATTCCTGATTTGCAGAGACAGCTCAGAGAGCTATACGAAATACGGGGGTGGACTGAAGATGGAAAACCTTCGAAAACCGTTTTACATTCCTTAGGTTTGGATTTCGCTATACACGACATATATCCATGAAAATATCTATACGTTTTTTCGGTCGATTTCGGTCTCTGGAAGGAACCGACTGTCTGGTTATTACGCTTCCGGAGAAAGCGATTCTTCGCAATGCCATACGCTGCATTGAGGAAAGAACCCGTGCAGTGTCGCGAAACGACACTGCCGTAACCAGTCTGTGGGAGAATGCAATCGTCATGGTCAATGGCAGCCGCATAGAAGATTATTCCATGGTTTTGAAAGATATGGATGAGTTGCAAATAATTTCGCCTTTGGTTGGAGGATGATATGATAAAGACGTCTAATATAAATATTTTGGAACACAAGGCAAGAATTGCATTGCTCGAAATAAAAGATTCCGATATTCGTATAGGGACGATCAAGCAGGGATTGCGTGCCGTCGACAAAGGCATTCATATAGGAGGAGCCATGTCGGCTGTAATTCCCCTCGTTGCTTTGTATTACGGGCAAGTGATGGAATACGATGTTGAGAATCCGACGGCGATACAGGATATGTTCGTACTGAGCAAAGGACATGCTGTCGCAGCACTTGCAACAGTATATGCCGATCTTGGATATTTCGACATATCTGTGCTCAATAATTCAAGATCGAATTCTAGCATTCTCAACGGACATCCCGGGCCCTTATTGCCCGGTGTGCACGTTCCTACCGGGCCTATGGGGCAAGGCATTTGTCTTGCTCAAGGGTTCGCGTTGGCGGGGAAACGCGATCCTCGATTCGATGTGTTTGTTCTTACGGGAGACGGTGAGCTTCAGGAAGGAACCGTGTGGGAAGCAGTGATGTATTCCGGTGCAGTGAAACTCGACAATTTGTGTGTGATTGTGGATAAGAACGGAGGACAGCTCGACAATCCGCGGCAGAATACCTTTCCCATGCATTCGATCGATCGTGAATTCGAGTCTTTCGGATTCACAGTATATGATGTGGACGGAACGAATTATGCTGGAATATTGGATGCTCTCAAGAGCTTCAAGCAGAGAAGTCGGAATGGGAAACCCACAGCGGTCATTGCGAACACGAAAAAGGGTTGGGGTTCGTTTTCAAACTATTTTATGAATCATAAAATTACATTACCCGAACAATTAACCGAAATCGAATTGGAAAATCAGGAACGAATTCGCTCATATCGAATACGCAATATGGTATCGTTTCTTGAAACCATGAGGACAATTCCTGAGGGGAAAGAGGCTCTCGAACGGATAAAAGCGTATGCAGATTCGATTAATGTGGTCATTCCTTCGCGAGTGGATGAAATTCCTACTTCCCTACCATCATACGCAAAAGTCAAAAGGGCACCTGTCAGGAATAAAACGATAAAGTATAAACCCCAGGAATTACCGTCGCTTGATAAAACAAAATCGTATATGGCGAATGATATCATAAGCATGGCGATGAAAGTATTTGCAAAGGATGAACGGGTAGTTTCCGTAGATGCGGATTTGGCGACTACGAGCGGACTCGAAAGCGGTGTCGGGTATGTAGACAAAACGCGGGCGCTCAATGTAGGCATAGCAGAGGCAAACATGATGTGTATAGGCGAAGCATTTGCAGTTCTTGGTTTCAATGTATGGGTGAGTACTTTTTGTCCTTTTTTCAACTGGAATGTAATGCGCAGAACTGCAATAAATCAACAAGAGCGTATGGAGGATATCAAGAAAGGGAATTCCTGGCTTTCCGAAGGGCATACGCTCGATCTAACGTACCTTGCAACCGCAGCTAATTTTGACACGAAGACCAACGGTGCGACACATATGGGTAATGACGATCTGCTTTTCTTCCAAAACGTGGGACATTTGAAAATCATCGATGTCTCCTGTCCTCAACAGCTTCTCAGTATCATGAAATGGGTTATGGACGGCGGGAAAGGTCTTGTGTATCTCAGGGTAATGAGAGATGCATGTGGGGTATTGTATGATCCTGCCTTTTCATTTGAATACGGCAAAGGATATTGTATCCGGCACAATGAAAGATCCGATGCATGCATCGTTTCGAGCGGCCGTGGGATTCATGAAGCGCTCTCGGCTTCCGTACTTCTGGAAAACGACAATATCCATGCGGACGTTATCGATATGCCTTCGCTTGATGAGGAATTGTTCTGTGAATTGAATCGGAAGAACATACCGATTATCATTGCCGAGCAGAATAACGGATACATTTGGAACGGTTTTATCAGAACTATATGTCGCAAAGGAGATATGTTCGACAAAAAAAAGATAGTACCGATAAATGTTCTGGATGAGAACGGTATGCCTCAATACCTCCACTCAGCGACCTACAATGAATTACTTGAGAGATTCGGCCTCTCTGCTGCCTTGATAGCGGAGATAATTAAAAAGCACCTGTGAGTTCACGCACATTGAAGGGAATTTTTCTCTGGAGTTAATTGCGAAGATATTTCTATCGAGTCTTGACAAGCAAAAATCGAAGGAATTGACAGAACAAATATATATTGCTATAGTGCGGTACATTCAAAAATAATGGCGGCGTAGCTCAGTTGGTAGAGCACACGGCTCATATCCGTTAGGTCAGAGGTCCGAGTCCTCTCGCCGCTATTCCCTTCCTTTTTCTGAAATCGTTACAATCGATGATGCGCTCGTATTTTGCAGGGGATCCCTGCTTTTTCCACGAGCGCTTTCATGGTTTCTAAGGTTTGGATGGTGTAGGGGAGCGTGTTTTCGAATGCAGGATCCAAAGTCTTTCCGGGTCTGAACTGAGCGAGTACGTACCTGTCCGCTCCCTGGATACACGCGGCTATGCGGCTTATGTCTGCTTCAGTCACTATGCCTGGTGCTACCGTTGTCCTGAACTCGTGCGGAATGCCGGAGGATAGGATCTGCGCTACTGATTCGAGGACCCGTTCTCCGGCTCCTGGAAGCCCGACGAGGTCGTATTTGCCCGGCGAAGTCTTCACATCCATGGCGATATAGTCGGCTTTCACCCTGCAGAGCTGTTGGGGAAGCGTGCCGTTCGTATCCACCTTCACCTTGAGCCCGAGGCTATGGATGAAGTCCGCAAGCTCGAAAAGCTCTTCGTGGAGGAGGGGCTCTCCTCCGGTCAGGCATACTCCTCCGAGCACTGGTGCCCGTTTCCGCAGAAAAGCTTTGACCGTCTCCATATCGAGAAGATCCTCAGGGAAAGGCGGAAGCACGAGGTCGGGATTATGACAATACGGGCAGCGCAAATTACACCCCGGGAAGAAAATCGTGGCAGCGACTTCCCCCGGAAAATCGACAAGTGTGGTTTTCTGCAACCCGAGCTTCATGTGCCGGCAGGCACTTCATGCTGAACGAGGCTTACGAGCGTGCTCAGGCTGTTCGCGCGGAGCACTTCGCTTCCCTCCCGGTCGAAGAAGATGACCGTAGGAGCTGCAAAAACCTGATGTTTTTCCGCCTCTTCGAGCCCTCTGTCGTTTCCCACGTCTACTGCAGTGCCTGAAAGGGAAAGTTTCTCGACGAAATCCTTGACAGGCGGACAGTTCGGGCAGTTTTCCTTGTAAAAAAGCGCATACGAGCTCACAAGAGAAAGATCCACAGGAGCCTGAGTTCCGTCCTTTTCGCCCTGTTTTACGGAATTCGTTCCTTCGCATTCCGCTTCCTCGATCTGCGGAACAGCGAAATGCACCCTGTGCGCGAACTCTTCCCGCTTCCCTTTGTTCCAGTTCTTCACGGATCGGTAATACCCTACGATACGGGCATATACTTCCGTAGGAGTACCCTCCACAGTAGCGAGTTTCTCCCGCAACTTCTGTATCTGTTCGTCCAGTGCACTAAGATGCTCCATGATAATCCTCCCTCACTGCGCCATGAGCGCTTTCTGTTTTTCCAGAGCCTGTATCTCAGCCAGAATTTTTTCTCGTTCATCGTCTCTGCATTTCGGACACGTGAAATGCTCTCCTGAGAGATAGCCATGCCTGGGGCAAATAGAGAACGTGGGAGAAATGGTGAGATACGGGATATGATACGTATGCATTATCGTCTTGACCAGGTTCCTGCATGCTTTCCAATCCTCCACTGCTTCGCCGAGGAACGCATGAAACACAGTACCTCCTGTGTATTTTCTCTGCAGGCTGTCCTGGTGGTCCAGCGCTTCGAAGATATCCTCGGAGAAGTCAACCGGGAGCTGCGAAGAATTGGTGTAGTACGGTTCCTCCGTGCCTGCGGTTATGATGTCCGGATATTTCTCTTTGTCGTGTTTCGCGAGGCGGTAGCTCGTGCTCTCCGCAGGCGTAGCTTCTAGGTTGAACAAATCCCCTGTGTCTTCCTGATAATCCGCGAGGCGTTTCCGCATGTAGTCGAGAATTTCCGATGCAAATGTATAGCCTTCCCGGGACGTTATGTCTTTGCCCAGGAAATTGAGCAGGCATTCGTTCATGCCCACGAGGCCTATAGTGGAAAAATGATTGTCCAGGTTGTTCAGATACCGCTTCGTATAGGGAAACAGCCCGGTTTCCATGAGTCTGGTTATCACCTTACGCTTGATGACGAGCGACTGCGCTGCAAGATCCATGAGCGCATCGAGGCGCCTGTAAAAATCGACTTTCGAATTCGAAAGATACCCGATCCTTGGCAGATTGATGGTGACAACTCCCAAAGAGCCAGTGAACTCATCGGAACCGAACAGACCGCCGCCCCGTTTCCTGAGCTCACGCTTGTCGAGCTGGAGCCGGCAGCACATGGAGCGGACGTCTCCAGGGTTCAGGTCGCTGTTCACGAAGTTCTGGAAATAGGGGGTACCGTATTTCGCAGTCATTTCGAAGAGAAGCTGGGCATTCTCGCTGTCCCAGTCGAAATCCTTCGTGATGTTGTATGTAGGAATAGGATATTGGAACCCTCTGCCGTGGGCGTCCCCGTTGAGCATGAGCTCGATGAACACTTTGTTGATCATGTCCATCTCTTTCTGGCAGTCGCCGTAGGTAAAATCCAGGG
>CAZWAS010000063.1:0-10008 GCA_964631915.1 uncultured Spirochaetales bacterium
GGTACTGATCCGTTCCAATGTTTCGGCAAAACCGCCCCCCTCTTCCGGGTTTACTCTGCTCAGCATCTGCCCGATTATCCGGTTCGATTCGTCGAAGTAATGCTGGGCCTGCTTCCGGCCTTCCTCGAGCGCCGATGTCGTTCTCTGCGCAGCGATGTCGGTGAACCATTGCTGGATCTGTATGATATTCACCTGCAATTCGGAAAGCGAGAGCGTATCTTCCAGCACTTCTGTGTTCAATGCATTCATGGTTCTGTTGTTGCCCTGAGCTATGATGAATGAGAAAACGGAGGCTGCGATGAATGGCAGGATGATGCCTCCTATACTGAGTAAGAGCTGCGAACGCATTTTCATGGTTTGTCACCTCCGTTTGGGATAATCTTGAGGATCTATTTCTTTTTTCAGCATGATACAGTTTTTGATGCGGATGTCTTTGTTCATCACTTCGATCAGCCCTTCCTCCTGGAGCTGTTTGAGGTTTCTGGAAAGAGTTTCACTCACAGTTCCAATTCTTTTCGCAAGCTCGGTCTTGTTGATGGAGAGGGACACGATGCAGTTTTCATTTTTCGAACAGCCGGAAAGGAGAAATTGTATGAGCCGCTGACGAACCGTTTTCAGGGTGAAGCTTTCGAGCTGGCTGTTCAGTGCCATGCATTTTCGCGCCAAGAGTTCGAGGAAAAACCGTGCGACATCGCGGTCCTTCTCTATGAGCTGCATGACAGTCTCTCTCTTGAAATAGAGGAGATCGCTTTTTTTTAGTGCCTGAGTGAAAACCGGAAAGTTCTCCGATGCGAACAGTATTACTTCTCCAAAAAAATTGTTCTGCGAAAACCGGCTGACTTCGATTTCTCTGCCCTCTGAGTCCATTTTATAAGCGCGGACTTCGCCTTTCTCTACGAAGTAAAACCCTTCCGCCTTTATTCCTTCGGCGAAGATTATGTCGCCTTTCTCGTAGGAACGGGGGAGTCCATACCGTTTAATGCGCACAAGGATGTCCTGCATGATTCTCTATAAGTTATAGCATAGGTATAAAGTGCAATGCTATAACAGAGCGACGAATCTTTGCGTGGGGCTGAAGGCTGAGATAACCTTGCACTTTGGACAAATTTGATTTATAAAGAACCTATCACGTACGGTTTTGAGAGGCGAAGCATGGATATCCAGTATACGTTTGCGATGCTGAAGCCGGGGGTCCTCCAGCGGAAGATTGCAGGGGAGATCATATCCAGAATCGAACGCAAAGGGCTTACGATCATCGGCATGAAGCTCATGCGTATGTCGAGGGAATTGGCGGAAAAGCAGTACGAAGAACACCAGGGCAAAGAATTCTACGAGTCGCTTCTCGCGTATATGACCTCAGGCCCCGTGCTTTCCATGGCGATAAAAGGGGCGGATGCAGTAGCTGCTCTGCGGCAGCTCTGCGGGGCTACGAATCCTGCCCAGGCTGTTCCCGGCACCATACGCGGAGATTTTGCGCAGATAACCCGGAAAAATATCATCCACGCATCCGATTCCCCGGAGAGTGCCGCACGGGAAATCGCTTTGTTCTTTTCGAAAGAAGAACTCTGTGAATACGAGGATACCCATGGCATCTGGCTCTTCTAAGAACCCGTTGAAAGCGCCGAGATGGGATCTGTCCACAGTATATGCCGGCTTCTCATCACCGAAATACAAAGAGGATACAACGCGTTTTAAGCAGGCGATCAAAGCCTTTTCTGCTTGTATAGACGACGAGCGGAAAAGGAGCAAGGATCCAGCGCTTTGGCTTACATCCTGCATCCGTGCGGCGAACGAGGCATACGACCTCTACGAGGAGCTTTCCTCTTTCGTATACTCGGTCTATTCCACGGACACGAGAAACGAGAAGGCGCAGAGGGAAATAAACGCCTTGGAAGCCCTGGAGCTCCCTTTGAAACGAGCGAATGTTTCGTTTAGAAACAGTCTGAAACCGCTCGAGGCATCCATAAGTTCTTTGACCGATGATAAAACAGGGCTTTCCGAATACAGATTTTTTCTGGAAGAGGAACTTTTTTTCCAACGCCACCAGATGAGTCCTGCGGAAGAGGATATTGCTGCGGACCTGTCCAGGTCCGGAGGCGACGCATGGACCAGGCTCCAGGAAGCCGTCTCTTCGACATTAGCCGTACCCTGGGATGAAGCAAGCGGAGAAAAAAAGACGGTCAACGAACTGCGAGGTCTCGCGTTTCATGAGGATAGAGCCATCCGCAGAAAGGCGTACGAAAAAGAGCTTCAAGCTTGGAAGCTTGCGGAAATACCGCTTGCCTTTGCCATAAACGGAGTGAAAGGGTTTTCCGTATCGCTGAACCGGAGGCGCTTATACGAAAACACGCTGATGCGCTCTGTTGCTCAGGCACGGATCAACGGGAAAACGCTGGAGAGCCTCATTGCGGTCATGAAAGAATCCCTGCCCGTATTCAGGAAGTATCTGAAAGGTAAAGCGAAACTTCTCAGTGTTCCGAGGCTTGCGTTCTACGATTTGTTCGCGCCTGTCGGCACACATGGCAAAATCTGGACGTTCGCAGAAGCGCAAAACTTCATCGTACGGCAATTCTCGTTGTTTTCGAAAGAATACGGCAGCTTCGCGGAAAAGGCGTTCCATAACTCATGGATCGATGCGGAGATACGGCCTGGGAAAGTGGGCGGAGCGTACTGCACCAGTTTTCCGAAAGCCAAGGAAAGCAGAATCCTCTGCAATTTCGACGGATCGTTTTCTTCCATCATTACGCTGGCTCATGAGCTGGGGCACGCATATCACCATGAAGTGCTCAAGGAAACGTGTGCAATACACAGAAACTATCCCATGACGCTTGCGGAAACAGCCTCGATTTTTTCCGAAAGCCTGATATACGACGGTGCGCTCATGAGCGCGAAAGAAACGGAAAAGCTCGGCATACTTGAAACTTTTCTTCAAGATGCAACGCAGGTAATAGTCGATATATTGTCGAGGTACCTATTCGAGCAGGCGGTGTTGAAGGAACGGGAGAAGGGGGATCTCTCTCCGGAACGCCTGTGCAGGCTCATGATACGGGCGCAGAAAGAGACATACGGAGAAGCGCTGGATGGAAACAGGCTCCATCCGTATATGTGGGCGGTGAAAGGGCATTATTACCACCAGGATCTTGCTTTTTTTTTTTTTTTCTATGCTTTCGGTCAGTTGTTCGGCCTGGGTTTGTTTTCCTTATATAAAAAGCAAGGACGAAAATTCTGTACTGCATACAAAGAACTGCTCGGAAAAACAGGAAAAGCATCCGCCGTTGAGGTTGTGCGCCAGACAGGGTTCAGCATAGAAGAACCGGATTTCTGGCGCCAGGGAATCGATATGATACGGGAAAAGGTAGAAGAATTCCTTACCCTCTCGGCATAGTCGGAGGAACAGATGGAAAAAACAATCGGCGTACTCGGTGCCGGCGGATGGGGAACAGCCATCGCAAAAGTGCTTGCGGACAAAGGGTTCCCTGTCGATATATGGAGCTATGAAGAAGATACCGCGGAAGAAATAAACGAACACCACACGAATTCGCGGTACCTGGAAGGAGTGCTCTTGCCGGAACAGGTGCATGCGGAAACTGACATAGGACGTACGACTCGTGGCAAGGATTACCTGTTCGTAGCCATCCCTTCCCTTTTCATCCTCAAAAGCGTGAAAAAAATACTCAAGGTGCCCGACATAGCGGAGGGGAAACCCGTCATAGCGGTGCTTACGAAGGGCTTCATCCAATACAAGGACGAGCCGAGACTCATCATCGACTTTCTGGAGGAAATGCTTCCGGCTTGTTACAAGAACAATCTCGTGTATATTTCGGGTCCGAGCCATGCGGAAGAAGTATCGAGGGGAAAGATGACGGGACTCATCAGCGCATCGCAAAACGGTAAGAACGCCATCATATTCAGGGAACTCCTCAATTCCTCTTTTCTCATGGTATTCCCTTCCCTCGACGTCATAGGGGTACAGGTCTGCGCTGCCGTAAAAAACGTCATCGCCATAGCGTTCGGTATGCTCGATGCTTTGAAGGAGTTGTACAAAGCATTCGGAGACAATACGGAATCGCTCCTGCTCGCAGCAGGTCTCAATGAAATCCAGACGCTCGGCATTGCCATGGGTTCGACGCATCCGGAGACATTTACCTCCATCGCAGGCGTGGGAGACCTCGATGTGACGTGTAGGAGCGTGTTCGGTAGAAACCGGAGATTCGGCAAAGAGATCATACTGGACAAGATCATTTCCCGGTTTAAAAATTTAGACGATCTCATCAAAAACCTGTCGGATATCGGTTACCTCCCGGAAGGTGCGGCAGCTGCAAAATACTCCTATGAACTCGGACGGAAGTACGGTCTGAAACTTCCCGTGGTGAACGGAGTGTACAGCATCTTGAACAGGGAGACAAATCCGTTCAAGGCGATTGAGACGATCATCAAGAATATCACAGGGGCCACGACACGGCAGATATTCTGTAAGGAATGACAGTGCCGATCCAGAGCTGCGGTTGCATTGAGGCACAGCCCGCGAAGGAAACAATATGCGAAAAGCCGAAACGTTGAAAAAGACTATCTTATTCCTCTTTGTGTTGCTCGTGGGAGCAGGGGAGATATTCGCTGCGGAGCTCGAACTGTGGAACAAGGCGGTGCAGCTCTATGCATGGAACAAGGACTGGGTCCCTGGTTCAGTCGTCATGAAACTAGAAGAACTGGATGAGAAAGGGAAGCTGAAGAGCCTGACCGAAAGCCGAATACGGTATAGAGTGAATGAGAAACGCGAACTCGAACCGGAAATCGTCTCGATCATAAAAGACGGAAAGGATGTGACCGATAAAAATCGGCAGGGAGGAGGACAACGGCGGAATTCCTCCATGGGAATGGACGAAAGCCCTTTCGATCCTGCGCTTCAGGATAACGTCACCGTGAAGCCCACCGGAGAAAAAAAAGTGGTTCGGGGGCACATCTGCTCCGGCTTTTCCTTTGTGCTTAAACAGAAAAAGAATTCATTGTTGGGGACAGCATGGATCGAAGAAAGCACGGGCATTCCTTACGGAGCAACAATCACCTTCGACCCTCTGCCTGCTTTTGTAACGAGGATGAACGGCGAAATCCTTTTTTCCTACACCGACGACAGCACATGGTATCCTTCGGACATGAGTTTCGAAGGGGAAGGATCATTTCTGTTCATCAAGCGGCTTTTCAGGTCAAAGATGAGTTTTAGCGATTATTTCATTTTTCTGAAACAATGAATGTTCCATATGAGGAAGGGGAATTCGATCGTCCTCATGGGGATGAAACACTGCGGCAAATCCACGCTCGGCACCATGGTGGCCGAGCGGTATGCGTGTGAATTCTACGACCTGGATGAGGCCGTGGAGATGCTGAACGGCGAACCGGGAGTATCTGTGCGGGATATCTATGCTCGGTACGGGAAGGATGTATTCCAGCGCCTCGAAGCCGCTGCGGCGCAACGGATAAGAGAGAAAGGCGGAAAGTCTTTTGTGCTCGCACTTGGGGGAGGAACCATAGAAAACGCTCAGGCGATGGAGCACATCAGACCCATGGGTAGATTGATCTATCTCCGCGAGAAGCCGGAAATTCTATTCATGCGCATCGAGAAAAACGGCATACCTCCTTTTTTATCAAAGGACGATCCTTTTACCGATTTCCTGAAACTCTACGAAAGGCGGGCGGCTCTTTACGAGGGAGAAGCGGATCTGGTGGTGGATCTCAATGCGAAAGGTATAGAAGAGGCTTTTGCGTCGCTTATAGCGGGTATAGCCAAGCATGAATCGGAGGAATGAACAATGTCGGGTAACAGTTACGGAATCTTGTTCCGGGTTTCCACGTTTGGAGAATCCCACGGCGTCGGGCTCGGTGCGGTCGTGGACGGAGTACCGCCTGGTCTTCCTCTGTCCGAGGATGATATTCAGGCCGAACTCGATCGGAGAAGACCGGGGCAGTCAGCCATGACGACTGCGCGCGCCGAGCCCGATACGGTAAGGATACTGTCGGGGGTGTTTTCCGGCGCAACCACCGGAACGCCGGTGGCGCTTTTGATCGGCAATCAGGACAGTGCTTCTTCCGCATACGAGCCGATACGGGAGCTGTTCAGGCCGGGTCATGCGGATTATACCTATCAGAAAAAGTACGGCATACGGGATTACCGCGGCGGCGGAAGATCATCGGGCAGAGAAACCGCGGCGAGAGTCGCTGCAGGAGCTATAGCAAAGAAACTCTTGAGTCAGCGAGGCGTGAGCGTATTGGCTTACACCGTACGCGCTGCTGGAATATCCTGTTCCGGCTTCGATCCGAACGCCATAGAGAAAAACCCTCTGCGCGCCTGTGATCTTTCGGCAGCGGAACGTATGGTGAAGGCGATTGAGGAATACAAGGCTCAGGGAGACAGCGCAGGAGGCATCGTCGAATGCCGGATAACGGGAGTCGCTGCGGGGCTCGGGGAACCGGTATTCGACAAACTCGATGCAGAACTCGCGAAAGCTATGCTCTCCATAGGGTCGGTGAAGGGAATAGAGTTCGGAACGGGGTTCGCCTGTTCTGATATGCGGGGGAGCGAGTGCAACGATCAGATGGACGAAAACGGATTCGTCACGAACCACTCGGGGGGCGTACTCGGGGGGATTAGCACAGGGCAGGACATAGTGTTCAGGATAGCGGTGAAACCGACTCCTTCGGTTTCCGTACCTCAGAAAACCCAAGACACGCACGGCAATGCGGCGTCCATATCCGTGACGGGAAGGCACGATCCCTGCATCTGTCCGCGTATCGTTCCGGTAGTAGAGGCAATGGTCTGTATCGTGCTTGAAGATTTCCACCAACGCGCACAGGTCGTACGACCGGTCGATGGTAAAGATTGAATGACGTACGGGAGCACCCGCACGTCATTCGCAGGTATCATTCTTCGGAGAAATCGCTTTTCGCTGCTCCGCACATAGGACAGACCCAGTCGTCCGGAAGTTTTTCGAAAGGAGTTCCGGGTTTTATTCCGCTGTCCGGATCCCCTTTTGCAGGGTCGTATACGTATCCGCACACATCACATACATACCGTTTCATGAAATCCTCCTACCTGTTGATTTGATCGCATAGATTCATGTGGCGCTCGGGCCTGCCGCCGGCGGAACGAACACGCGGGTTGCGAGCTCTTTGTCCAGCATATAGAGACCCTGAGAATTGTTGCCTATCATTCTGCATTGCTGCATTATGGTATCCGCATTGTTTTCTTCTTCGATCTGTTCCGTCACGAACCACTGCAGAAATGTTTCGGTAGCGAAATCGTTCTCTTCCCGTGCGAGTTTGACGAGAGCATGGATGCATCCCGTTATGTACTGTTCGTGCTTGAAAGCGGCTTCAAACGCAGCCAAAGGGGAATCCCACGAGGCGGGGGGAGCCTCCAATGTCCTGAACTCCACTCTCTGCCGCTGCGCGAGAATGTAATCGTAGATTTTGAATGCATGAATCATCTCTTCTTGATACTGAACATGCATCCAGTTCGCAAATCCGGGCAACCCCTTCACCTGAAAATCCGCGGACATCGACAGATACAGGATAGCGGATTTCATTTCCTCCTGGATCTGTTTGTTCAGGGCATCGACCATTTTTTTCCCGATCATCGCGGTTCTCCTTTCCACAGACCGTGGAGATTACAATATTCCCGCGCAAATACGTTCTGTGCGGTGATGCAGAACGTCGCGACCGGTTCTGCCCCCGGCTTCAGGAACTGCCTGTATGCTATGCCGTCAGCCATGAGCTCGATCCACTCGATGTAATGCGTTTCCTGCATGGGATGCAGGACGCTTCCTACGCTCACTTTGTAGCCATTCGCCGTCTTTTCCACGACAGGCACATGCTTTTCTTTCGCTGCGTCCGTGGAATTTTCTGCAAACAATTTCATAGGCTGTCCGCAGCATACCAATTCTCCGCCGCCTTCGTGAACCACTTCCACGATATTCCCGCATACTTCGCATTTATAAATCGCCAAAAATTTAGCCATACGTTCCTCCTTACCAGGATTACCAGTTTTCCGCTATCAGTTCGAAATATTCCTGGGGATGTGCGCAAGCCGGGCATGCTTTGGGAGCGTCCGTGCCTTTTACCACATATCCGCAATTGAGACAGCGCCAGGTCACCGCCTTGTCTTTCTTGAACACTTTTCCTTCTTTTACGTTTTTCAATAACTTGTTGTAGCGTTTTTCATGCTGCTTCTCCGCTACACACACTGCATCGAACACAGCAGCAATTGCGTCGAAACCTTCTTCGCGTGCTGTTTTCGCGAAACCAGGATACATTTTGGACCATTCGTACTTTTCCCCTGCTGCTGCTGCCATAAGGTTGGTATCCGTTTTGCCTATCACGCCGGCAGGGTAGGCTGCGGTTATCTCCACTTCTCCGCCTTCGAGAAACTTGAAAAAACGTTTTGCATGTTCTTTTTCTTGATTGGCGGTCTCCTCGAAGATCTGAGATATTTGGACATACCCTTCCTTCTTCGCAACGCTGGCGAAATAGGTGTACCTGTTCCGTGCCTGAGATTCGCCGGCGAAAGCTTTCAGCAAGTTCTGTTCGGTCCTGCTGCCTTTTAGACTTTTCATACAACCTCTCCTCCATAATGATATTATCGCCCGAGGGCGTATAGAACAAAAATCAACGACACAAACGATCACGCGACCAGAAGCGAATAATCCAAAGCAGGATGTATGCCCAATCTGGTCAGGGAGAAATCGAATTTCACGGGATCATCTGCATCGATGCGTCTGAAATGGTCGGTCACTTCCAATGCGGTCTTCATATCGGCCTGTTTCCTGTTCGTAAGGCCGAGTCTTTTGGCTGCATACAGCATGTGGACATCCATTGGAACCAGAAGTTTGTTCTTCGGAACATCCGTCCATCCGCCCGGATCTATAGCATCGCTGCGCACCATCCAGCGGAGATATAGGAGCAGCCGCTTGCATGCGCTTCCCCGCTCTGGAACAGGGATCAGATTCCCGTGGACTCCTCCCATACGCACATGCAGTTTTTCGGTGAACGAAATGAGCGCGGGGAGCACGGTGTCGTGTTCTGGCCGCACGCCTTGGGAAAAACAACGGTGAATGGAGCCATATTCCAAAACAATACTGCGCAGAGCGCATAGCATGCGAGCGAGATCTTCGCCGTCGAAAAATCTGTGGACGAATGAACCGAACATGCTCCTGAATTTTTTAAGAGATCCTGTCATTACGGCGTACTTAGGTTCGCCGAGTTCGGAAAGAACGGAATGCACTGCCTGTTCTATGCTCGAAACCCTGCCCATGGCGAATGCGGATGCGATGAACCCAGCAATCTCGCGGTCGCCTATATCCGCATAACGCAGCACCGCCTCCAACGGATCGGGGTGAATGAATTCAGGTTTGTGAAACTGATCAAACGCCGTTTGAATCAGCCGATACGCTTCCTGTTTGTTCACGTTTGTTTGGACTCTTTTCTTTCAATTTCAATGCGCATTCTGCGCACAGGCCGTGAAGAATAACGACACAGCCTTCGATCCTGCGCTCCTTTTTCCAGGATGCGTCGATATTCAAAAAAGACTCATCGAAGGAAAAATTGATATCTTCCACTGCTCCGCACTGGGTGCATTTGAAGTGATTATGATCGCGGGGATTCGGGTCGAAGCGCATATGGTCGCCGCCCATTTCGAGTTTCTGGATCACTCCTTCTCTGGACATGCGCTCGAGGTTCCGATACACAGTGCCCAGACTGATCCTCGGCAGCCGTTTGCGCACGCGGATATACATTTCATCGGCTCCTGGATGGTGAAAACACTTCTGGAGTTCTTCCAAAATAACTATCCGCTGTTCAGTCATTCGCATATATTTCCTTTACAGTAATAATAATTATTACTATTTATTAGCATTAATCAAGTACAAAAACTTTGTTTTTAATTGTAATACTCTATGCTTCTCATTGCTAAGATTTTTTTCGCCATCCGCTGAATTTCTCGCAGAGGTCCTTGCTCCCAAA
>CAZWAS010000063.1:10029-19025 GCA_964631915.1 uncultured Spirochaetales bacterium
CCTGCAAAAACTCCTTCGCATCTTTCTCGATCGTGAAGTAAAACGTATGCTCCTGCCCCTGCACATCGGTATACTCGATGGAAGCAGTGGGAAGATTGCTCATGAAAATGCGTTTTATGAGGCTATGTTTAAGGATAGTGACGCATCGAATATTCTGTCGGAGAATCTTAAACATGATCTCTTTTTTTTCTTTGGCTTTGCCCTTTCCCAGGAGACCGGAGCCTAATTGCAGGATGGAGGAAAGCCAATTCTGCTGCGGAAAATGGAGAAAATGAAATGCTTCTTCCGTGAGAAAAAAGAGTCCCCACATGGGCCCCAGGTAGTCTTCGAAACCCCGAAGGAACTGGCCTAACGAGAATTTTATGATCTTATGTCCAACTTCTTTTTCCAGATTACTCCAGAATTCTTGGACTTCCTTCTGTTCTTTATCATTCATGGTTTCCATTATAAGAGAAAATAGAATATAATCAAGGCGAAGTACATGGAAGTACGAGTGCCGGGCGCGGCAAGGATGCCGGAAGCCCGGCCGAAGTACCGCAGGCTGTAGGGGCATGGAAGTACGAGTGCCGGGCGCGGCAAGGATGCCGGAAGCCCGGCCGAAGTACCGCAGGCTGTAGGGGCATGGAAGTACGAGTGCCGGGCGCTGGTCGAAGGCCAGCGGTGACCGCAGGGCATAACCGTAGGCACACGGAAGCCCGATGCAAGCCTTTGATGTCGGAGAGGAGGAACAATGACCAATCCGGTTTCTGGATTCATCTTGAAATACTTTTATTACCTTTTTCTCGCTCTTCTCGCAGTGACGATCTTTCAGCGGAAATACAAGCAGGAAGGAAGGAAAAAGCGTTCTGCGATCATATACTTGGGCGTGATCGCCTTTGCGTGTTATGCTTTCGCCGTTCTGCTGCATCAGTTTTCTCTCAGCGATCTGTGGTTCATACCCTTTTTCGCCGCGCTGGGAGTGTTTGTGTTTTTTTTCAGGGCTCGGATTCTACCTTTTGCCTTCAGGTGCGTGCAATGCAAAAAACAGCTCACGTTCGACAGGGTGGCATTCATAGATTCGAATTTATGCGAAGCCTGTTCCGCACCGCCCCGGCCCGATCCGGAACAATCCTCTACTTGATGAGCGCTTCTATCTCTTTCAGCCGCAGAGCGAATTGCGTATCATCGGGCACAAGGCTCGAAGCCTGTTTCATGTAGAGGTAGGCTTTGCGGAAGTCTTTCTGTTTTACATACAGCTCTGCAACTTCTCTGAGAGCTTGAACATTCTCCGGATTTTCGAAAATGCTTGCGCGGAGGTCGAGCAGGCGCTGATTGTCGTCGGCTTGGAGTTTGCTCCGCAGGAAATGCAGATCGCTTTTCACTTTCGGAGGAACATCTTTCGCGAGGGACGCTTCTATGAGCGGCTGAGCCTCTTTCTGTCTGCCAAAGTCCAATAAGGCAAACATGAGAGGAATGGAATATTCGACCGAATCTGGTTTCAGTGCTGCGTATTCCCGAGCATATGCGAGTGCCCGTTCTTTTTTCCCGGAGTTTGCACAGATCATATACGCGGTTTTGATGCGTTCGGGGGTCCTCTCTCTGTTCAACAGAATCTCGACATATGTTTCGGCTTTTTCCCACCGTTTTGTTTTCAGGCTGTCCGCGAGGAGCAGTTCAAGCACAGGTGTTCTGGAAGGGTCGAGTGCCAAAGCTTTTTCGAGGTAGAGGCGTGCCGTGTCCGTATTGCCTATAGCGAAGAGGATCTGGCCGTTCATCTCGAAAAGATCGGCGCTCTCTGGGTACGCCACTATGCCTTTGGATAAAGCGGCAAGGGCCTCTTGAGCGTTACCCTCTCCTAGGTAGAGTGCCCGCGCTTTGAGGAGCACCATTTCCTCCGAAAGAGGACCGTTTCGCTCCAGAGTCCCCAGCACCGCTTTCAGTTGGGTCCATTTTTTCATCGTTCCGAGAATCCGTGCCCTGAGCGTGAGCAGCGCATTGTTCGTCGGATCCATCTGCAAGGCTCTCTGCAGGTGAACCAGTGCCTCGTCCATGTCGCCTTTTCTGTACCACGCTTCGGCTAAGGTCGCCAGCATGGAGACATTCAGCCTATTATCCTTGAGGTATTTATTGAAACGGGCGATAGTACTTTCAAAATTCCCTGCTGCGAGGTCCAGTTTCGCGATACCGAAAGCCGCTGGATAACATGAGTCGTCCACTGCCACTGCTTCTTCGTACAAAGATGCGGCGGTTTCGTATTCACCCGATCGTTCTGCGAGAAGTCCGAGCATATAAGGAGGGATGACCGACCGGGGAAACTGTTCCTTAGCACGCCTGAGGTTCTCTGCACAGAGCGATACGACTTGTTCGTCCTTTGATGTCAGAGCCACCAGCGAAGGAATGACGAGGGATAAAAAGGGATACTGTTTGAGTGCTAGGGGAACGAATTTCCCCTCCTCCACCGTCTGGAAAGCACTGACAATAGGGTTTGTAGGGTCCGGTTGAATGAACGTTTTCGGCACCTGTATTTCCGGGTACAACAGTTTCATGAGTCTCGAGGCTGCGAACATGAGCTCTTCTTCCGTGTCTCTGGCTCCCGTACCGCTTTTTTCGAGTATATCGAGAGCCCGTTGAATCGATCGCGGAGAACCGAGGATGATATCTTTCTGCGCTCTGTCTATGTCGTAGGGGATCTGCGGAGGTTCAGAGGCTGTACGCTGTGCTTCTTCAGGTTTTGGAAGAGGTTGCACATTTACCGGTTCTTTAACGACGGATTTTTCGCTGACTGTAGCGCAGGAGGACGCCACACACAGAAAAGAACAGACGAACAGTAATCGTATGCCTGCTTCAATACGTTTCATTACGGATTTTTTGATTTTTTCCGCACCGACTTATATACATAAATGACTATAAGAGCGATACCCAGGAAAACGAAAAGCATAGGCCACCAGCTCGCTACGAATTCTCTGAACCCCGTTCCTACCACCTCGAGGCTGAATGGGAGGAAAAGGATAGAGAGGAATATGAAACTCAATGCAGGAATAAGGACTGCGATTCTGGCATATCCTGAAGTCTTTACGCAATAGGGAATCAGCGACAAGCCTGCTATGGTCATGAATACAGGCCAGATTCTGGCGAGTGGTATGAAACCGATGATGGTATTTTTCAATATGAAGAAGATGCCTATGAGGACGAAGAATATCGCAGGAGCTAGGTACCTGCTATCCAGTTTTTTGCTGAACGTGAGGTAGAAGAATACCAGACCGGCTATGATGAGGAACAGCGGCCAGAGGGCCCAGAGATTGGGAAGAACGCCGAGCGTCCATATAAGGAGCGCAGCTCCTATGACAAAGGAAGTCATGCCCAGAACGAGGAGCTTGTTCGGAAACTTCGCCTGTTTTTTCTTTTTTTCCCCAGACTGTTTTTGTTTCATACCTGCATATTCTGTATAATCGCATCGGCAAATCCGCTTGTCGATACCTCGTTCGCTCCATCCATGAGGCGTGCAAAATCATAGGTAACGGTCTTTGACCGGATGGTGCGCGTAATGCCCCTGTCTATGAGCTCTGCGGCCTCAGTCCATCCTATATAGTCGAACATCATTTTCCCAGAAAGCAAAACGGAACTCGGGTTCACCACGTTTTTGCCTGCGTATTTCGGCGCTGTTCCGTGCGTTGCTTCGAAAATGGCATGGCCGGATTCATAGTTGATATTCGCTCCAGGCGCGATTCCGATCCCCCCCACCTGCGCAGCAAGCGCGTCGGATATATAGTCTCCATTCAGATTCATGGTGGCTATCACATCGTATTCGGCGGGCCGGGTGAGGATCTGCTGGAGGAAGTTGTCTGCGATTGCATCCTTTATGACGATTTTCCCTTTGGGATCAACTCCTGCCAGATCTTCTTGGGTAACGATTCTGTCCCCGAATTCGCGCTTTGCGACTTCGTAGCCCCATTCGCGGAACGCACCTTCTGTGTATTTCATGATGTTTCCCTTATGAACGAGGGTAACGCTTTTTCTGTTCAGGGCTATGGCGTACCGGATCGCCGCCCTCACGAGCCGCTCCGTGCATGTCCTGCTTATCGGTTTTATCCCTATTCCGGAATCCGGCCGCACGGTCCAACCGAATCGATTTTTCAAAAAATCGATGAGTTCTTTGGTCTTCGCGTCGCCGGCAGGAGTTTCGAAACCGGCATACACATCTTCGGTATTTTCCCTGAACACCACCATATCGACATACTCCGGTTCCCTGACCGGCGAAGGTATGCCGGGGTAGTGTTTCACCGGTCGCATGCATACGTACAGATCGAGCTTCTGCCGTAAGGTTACGTTCAGGCTTCTGATACCGCCGCCTACAGGGGTAGTGAGCGGACCCTTGATGCCCACGAGATATTCTTTAAAAGCGGTTTCCGTGGCTTCGGGAAGCCAATCGCCGGATCGGTTAAACGCTTTCTCGCCTGCGAAAATCTCCTTCCAGTCGACTTTGCGTGTTCCGCCGTATGCCTTTTCCACAGCAGCGTCGAAAACCCTCACCGAAGCGGCCCATATGTCCGGACCTATGCCGTCGCCTTCTATGTATGGAATTATCGGAATATCCGGTACTTGCAGCCCTGTCTGGTTTTTTGTGATTTTCTGCCCCATGTTTTTTTCCCTATAGCCATTCTAACAAATACTCCGATGCTTGCCAACTGTAACCGGTGTATGCTATCCTAAAAACCAATGCAATTGCGGAATATTCTGTTTCTTGCGCTGACTGCGACGCTTCCGCTTATGGTTTTCTCGTGTGCGGCCGTAGATTCGTACTATCTGGTAGGATCCCGCGATCAGAAACGGGAACTCAAAGACCTGCTCACCATGCTCGCGAAAGAACCGCAGGTAGGAGAAAACAGGTTTATCATCATACAGCAGATAGCGAATATCATGTATGCCACGGGAAAAACGGAACGGCTTAATCTTTTTTTGACGACGTATGTCGAAAAGAATCCGGACGATCCGTTTAACGCGTATTACCTGCTCATTGTGGCCAGAAATTACAAAGAGGCTAAAGCCACGCCGTTCGCAATACACTATTTCGAACGGATCCTGAAGAATCATCCCGACCTCCTCATCATGGGCAAATCTGTGCATCTCATGTGCCTCAGGGAATTGATAAAGCTTGTGGATGAACCGGAACACAGGGTCAATTATTATAAGGAACTCATATCCCGTTTCAGCGACGAGATCGATCCGGGCTCTACAAATTTTTTTCTGGCGCGGACCTACGAAGAGCTCGGAGAATGGGAACAGGCAATGCAGGCTTATAAAAAGTTCCTGAAATATCCGGAGACCATGGTCCCTGGCTTTTCGGAAGCACAGCGCGATGTCAGTTCCCTTGTGGATTTCTACAACTCGAGCAAATCGTGGGCGGTCGAAGATCTTCAGACTCTCATAGATCAGATAGAAACGGCGATACGCACGCGCAACGTGAACCTTCTGGAACGGTACAGGGCAAAAGTGAATTTCTTCGCCATGTCGTGGGAACAGGAAGAGTCGGACGCGAGCGCCCAGGTCGTGTTCGATCTCGGTACTTTTCTCAGGACATCCCAGATCGGATACTCTCCGGAGTTGGATAAAGATTCCAATGCGAAAGAGGCATATCTGAAGACATGGGGATGGTCATACAGAATACAAACGTGGTATCTGTATTTCAGGAAAATCTATTTTCCGGCTGATCCGGAAATCAATGGTCGGTGGGAATGGGCGGGAATATACTTCGGCGACAAATTATAACTTCCTCGCTGTTTCGTTGCGCTTTTGCCTGTACCGCTTTTCTGCTCTGTGCTGCTTTCAAGGTTGCGGGTCAGGATGCAGTATCCGTGAGAATCCACCGTGTGCAGCGTTCGTTTCCTGCACAGCAGACGGATTGCGAGGCCTATGCCCCGCACCAAAGCCATATGGGCCCGCTCGTTTTTTCCCTCGAGGTGAAGTACACGAAGACCTTAGAACAGGCTTTCAACCGCTATTCCCAACCCGAGGGTCTTCAGTTCATCGCACGTTCCCTGGAGCGCGCCAAGCCGTACAGGGATTTCATCGCCGAGAAGATTCAAGAATTTGGGATGCCGCAGGAGCTCATCTATCTCCCTGTCATAGAATCCGCTTACAGAATAAACGCTGTTTCGCGCGCAGGAGCGGTCGGGCTGTGGCAATTCATGAGAAACAGCATTTCCCCCTACGGCTTGCAGATAACGGACTGGCATGACGAACGGATGGATTTCTGGAAATCCACCGAAGCATCTTTGAAGAAGCTGAAATACAACTACGATTACTACGGCGACTGGCTGTTGGCGCTTGGCGCATACAATTGCGGGTTGACCAGAATGAACAAGGCGATAAAAAGCGCAGGAAAGCGGGATTTCTGGGCGCTCGCAGAGGGCGGTTTTCTCCCGAGGGAAACTGCCTTGTATGTACCCAAATTCCTGGCAATAGCTGCGATCGCCTCATACGGGGGCAGATACGGACTTCCCGTGTCGTGGGAAGCACCCAGAAAATGGGACAGGATAGCGCTCGATCAGGCAGTGGATCTCTCCTTGCTCGCACAGGAATCCGGCGTACCCCTGTCGGTGCTTTCTGAAGGCAATGCGGAACTGAAATATAACCTGACACCCCCTGTTTCGAAGACGTACTATCTGAAAATACCGATTGAATATTCCGAACAGGTAAAAAAAACGCTGGAAAACAAGGATATCAAACTCATAAAATTTTATCTGCACACCATTCACTCTGGAGACACGCTGTATGCCCTTGCAAAACACTACGGTATAAGCATCCCCATGATAACAAAATACAATCCGGGGATAAAACCACAAGCTCTGAAGATCGGGCAGAAGATCGTCATCCCTGCGCTGAAGGAGACAGGCCCATTCGTGAGAAAGACAGTCGCTCTGTCTGAAACCGATTTTTCTCTTTCGTATACGGTTCAGAGCGGCGATTCGCTCTGGAGTATCGCTGCCAAGTTCGGAACCACTCCGGAAGCGCTTGCAGAGCAGAACGGCTTATCGTTGAACAGCATTATCAGGAACGGAATGAGCTTGAAAGTGCCGAAACTATGAATATGAACCGTTCAAAACCATGCGGAGAAACTGTTTCGAGACTCAGATCAGTAGGATGTGCTGCACTTTTGTTTTTTTTGCTTTTTACGCAACCCTCGTATGGCGAATCCCGGACAGTTGCTTTTACGCATACCATGAACTGGAGCAGCATGGAACTCCTGCTCGAACTCAAGGCAGATTTGCCGTCGGAAGGTACGAACCTGTCTAAGGCGCGGAGTACGGCGGAACAGGCGATTGCGGAAGAACTTCCGCTTTGCATCCGCGATGCGCTGTTTCCGCTTTTTATCGATTCTTTTCGTACCGTGAAAGAAGCAACGAAGGGCGATGCCGGGCTTCTATCGAAGCTATACGGGATCGCCGCTTCGGGAGAAAAGAGCTTCAGCAGATTCACTACAGATATGAAAAGCCTTACCGTATCGTACCGTTTGCCGCTTTATCCTTATATCGTAACACCGTTCATAACACATTCCTTTCCGTACAATCCTCCCCGCCTTTTGAGCTGGGAGCCTGCGAATAAATTCAGCGGAATCGTCATATATGTGAAAGGGGAGTATCCGATCTACGGAGAAGGAAAACAAGGAAAACTAAACCCCTGTTTTTTCCCGGCGATTTACAATGAAGATATGCAGCTCATACTCGAAAGCAAGATGATGCTTCCGAAAACACTCGCGCACTGGGGGGTAGCGGCGTATTCGGATACGACGGACGAGAAGCCATTTGCCGAGAGAATCGGGAATGCCCCTTACAGGATACTAGCAGTCGGTATTTACGGAAAAAACAGAACCGATATCATCGTCCCCAGAGAGGCGGGGAACAAGCTCCTCTATTCGGAATATACGCGGACCCTCCTCGCAGAGGGAAAGATTCTCATCATCTACGATAAATGAGCGTTGTCTACCGCTGTGCAGTCCACTCTATGAATTGCCGTCGCTTTGCCGGCTGGCATGAAGGGCAAAAAAAGCATTCGTATCCGAGAACCGATGCCCTCCGTATGGTTGTTCCGCACACCGGACATGCGGAATCCTTCCTGTTTCTCACTTTCATATGATCCCGTACCTTCTCTTCGATCGGCCTGCCGGCTTGTTCCACTTTTTCCATGCCCCACTGCAGTACGGTGCGTATGCTTTCGTAGAATCGCTGTTTTTCCTCGTCGTCGAGCTGACTGCACAGGGTCTTCGGATGGATTTTCGCATGGAACAGAATCTCGTCCGCATAGGCATTCCCTATGGCGCTCAGCAGGGTCTGATCCATGAGGAACACCCTCGCTTGGTTCCGTCGCTTTTCGATGAGGCGGAGAAATACGTCCAACGTGAAGTCCGGGCTCATGACGTTCATGCCCTGCGAAAGAAATCCAGGGATGCGGTCTTCGGTATCCGGAGGCGTTACATAGATTTTTCCCATGCGCTTGTCGTCCCTGTAATGGAGTTCGCTCCCGTCATCCAGGAACAGGGAGAAACAGAGATGCGGTATCTTTTTGCACCGGGACTTTTGTCCGTCAGGGGGTAGGATCGGGGAAGGAATATGCTGCAGCCTTCCTGCAAGCATGAGATGCATGATGAGGGAAAGTCCCTCCAAGGCGAGCACTATGAATGGACCGCGGTGGGAGACCGAACGGATCGTGCGCCCTTTGAGCGCTTCCTCGAAGCTCTCAGGCACGAGGAGCCTGAGCACCACCGGTTCGGCGACCGCTGCGCCGGTTATGGTTCTGCCCGGAAGGACAGAAGAAAGCATTTTCACTATATATACGATGTCCGGCAGTTCAGGCATGGTTTTTTTCGGTTTTCATCGACCGATCCGTTCAGGAACTCCTTACAATTCCAGAACATCCAGCCCCGGTATGGAGGATGTGAGTGGAATCGTATCTATGCTTTTCGCTCCGAGCCGTGCGAGCTCATACCGAATGCGGGCGAGAGGAAGTTTCGGGTTGGCACA
>CAZWAS010000063.1:19081-22910 GCA_964631915.1 uncultured Spirochaetales bacterium
TCCGAAAAGATTGTTCTCCCTGAGATAGCGCTCGACGTCCTTAACTTTGCTGTTCGATACGTTGAACAGGAGCATGACCTTGTTTTCCGCATTCACGGTGCCATATAGGTTCAGCAGGAATATGGAGAGCAGTTCGAGCTTTGTGGGGTTCTTTTTGATATCGGGATTGATCCAGATGCCCGTTTCCGATTCCATAATCGTATCGACGATCGAAAGGCCGTAGCTCCTGATGGCGGAACCGGATTGTGTGATTTCGAGACCTATGTCCGCTCCTCCGTTTTTTACTTTCGATTCTGTTTTCCCCCATGTCTCGTAGATGAGTATGCCTTTGTCGATTTTCGGAGGGCTTTTGTACTTCTGAACGGAATAGTTCTGAAAACGATCGTAAAGCCCGAGCTTGCGGAACGAATCCCGCAGCCAGGAGAGCGCGAGATACGGCATTTCAGAAACGCACACGATGAGGTCCTTTTGTGCCGTTATGTGTCTTAGAAAATCGGATATGTTCGAAAAGCCGAGTTTTCCATCTACGATTCCCACAAGCGTCACGCCGCCGCGTTTCAGGGACATGACCTTTTCGAGCGAAATTGAGGTGCGGTATTCGATTTCGAGTTCCAGGGTGCGTTCCTTGATCCAGTCGTCTCCTGCGATGGCAACATCGAGCTCTCCGATGCCGAGCTGAGAACCGAATTCCTGGGGTCTTCCGTCCCAACCGTAGAGAAAGTTCACCAGAGGAAACGATGTGGGGCCCCCCGTATCGTAGCCCGAAGTTTTGAAGCCGGACGCTTCGAGAAGTCCGATAAGGTTTCCTCCGCGCCCTGCATTCGCAAGAGAGCCTGCTGGCATCCCGATTATCAACGCGTTTTTTTCCATAAGTAGACCTATCTCCGTTTTTCCATAGTTATCGTTCGACGAATGCGAGCGTACCGTCTACGGCTATTTTTCTGTAATAGCAGGAGGTGTGGGGAAGCCCGTTTTCCCGTTTCGCATGGCAGGCTCCCTTACCCTGAGGCGTTACGAGATACAGAAGGGAATTCTGCTCGCAGTTTATCCGAATTTCATCTACTTTCAGCATGTCGCCGGAAGTCATGCCTTTTTTCCACAATTCACGTCTGCTCCTGCTGTAGTACGTGGCATAGCCGCTCTTCCTCGTTTCTTCAAAGGCTTCTTTGTTCGCGAATGCGAGGAGGAGCACCTCTTTTGTTGCCGAATCCTGGGTGACCACGGGTATGAGCTCTTCCCCTTTTTCCCCGAAATTGAGAAGCAGTTCGGTCGTATATTCTTTTCCCATGACAGATTCCTTTTCCATTGCTACTATGCGTATACAAGCACGTTTTCGCGGCGAGGGTCAAGAATCCCCCCCTGCAGGTCCAAAGCGTGTTTGAGGCTCAAGCCTGTTCTCTTGTGTTTTCCCTCTCCTTCGTGATACTGTTCTGCATGGGCATGTTCTTCTGTTGTATGTTTGTTGTGCACTAGCCCTTCGAAGCTTAAATTTAAAAAAGAAGAATTTTACTGCGCTTTGATCTTGAAAAGGAGTGGAGTTCATGTCTATGCCTGCCGACACTTCACAGAGCATACAAAACACATTGGATGGCCTTGATGAGAAGGTTGCTGTAATATATAAGCACCAGTGTCTGTTGGCCGATTATTCATCGATCCCACGCGACTACGGTACGGGTTATCTTATGACCGAAATAGAAGCGCACACGCTGGGTTTTATTTCGGATCAATATGGAATAACGGCTACGCAGCTTGCCGTGGCGACGAACCGCACAAAGGGTGCGGTTTCACAGCTTATTTCAAAACTTGAGTCCAAGGGGCTCGTAAGGCGGGTCAACGAGCCGGATAATAAGAAAATTTACCGCATTTACTTGACCGAAGAGGGGCAGCGCGCTTGCAACATACATCGAGCGTACGACCGCGCGAAGATGCTTGAAATGATAAACAAAATGCTGCTGGAATGCACGCTTGAGGACATAGAAAGTTTTTTTAAGGTTCTGAGGTGCCGCAATCGGATTTTTGAAAAAAACTACGAAGAAAAATTGCAGAAAAAACTCTGAAAAATACAAATAACGAAGATGACTCTTGTATCCTCAATAAAGTTTAGCAATTAAACTAATACTGCCATCAAATGCAGTACATATTTTTTATGCATTGTAACTCTTTTTATTATATTGACTTTTTTGCCTACCGATGATATCCTGATTATAATAGTTTAGCACCTAAACTATTATAATCAGGAACAGCAAAACGTTTTGTATGGGAAGCTACTTCCATACAAACAAAAAAGAGGAGGTCGGGAAGATGGATACTAACAAGTCCAAAACACAAAGCCAGTATGCAGAAACCTATGGTGGCCTTTTCGGAGGTCTCCTACCACTGCTCGCCATGATAGTGGCGATGATTGTCCTTGCGGCTTTCGGGATGAGGTCTACAAAAAACTTCTGGTCTGCAGGATTTCTTGCGGTTTTTGTCGGTTTTCTGGTTTACAAAAACAAAGGGCGTTTTCAGACTGCGGTGATAGATGGCATCAAAAACAATATTTTCGCATTTATGATAGCGTGTTTCGTTTTTGCAGGCATACTTTCCAAAATCCTTGCAGCTTCACATCTGGTAAACAGTCTTTTGTGGCTGTTATCTAAGTTGCATATGAGCCCCGGGCTTATGCCTTTTCTTTGTTTCCTGATAGCGGTTATTTTGTCCACAGCAACGGGAAGTGCGGCCAGTTCGATGAATGCCACTGCACCCATAATGATACCGCTTTCCGTCGCCATGGGTTGCGATGTAAATGTTGTCTGTGGTGCCATCCTGTCGGGTGCTTGTTTCGGCGATAACCTCGCTCCCATTTCGGATACGACGATCGCATCTTCGTTGACACAGGAGGCAAATGTAATATATGTCGTCAGATCACGTCTGAAATATTCCCTGATAGCGGGTGCGATTGCCGCGATAGCCTTCATTATTGTGGGGCTGAAAACTACAAATGCGGCCGCTGCACAGGCGTTGACTGTGGACGCGACATACGCATCCAGTTTGGTATTTCTCGTCATACCGGTGCTTATAGTTGTTCTTATGCTTAAAAGGGCCAATCTTCTTACCGCCTTTCTTATAAGCGAAGTCCTGGGCATCGCGATGCTGTTTGCCTTTGGTTATGTGGATGCAAAAACTCTGGTTGCAGCGAATGGTCCTATCGCCTCAGGCATCGACGGCATGCTTAGCTCGATATTGTTTATCCTCTTTATATTTGTCGTGGTCAGCCTTATCACGGAAGCGGGAGTGTTGGCGGCGATGCTGGATAGAATGAAAAAATACGCGAAATCAGAAAAATCGGGGGAAATCGCTTCCGGTGCAATGGTCAGCATAATAAGCATCGCGATCAGTAGCGGCACTACTGCCATTACCTGCTGCGGCCCCATCATTCGCAGCTTGCTGCGTCCTTTCCACATTGACCGCAACCGTGCTGCCAACTTCCTTGATGGACTCGGATGCGGCGTAGGGTATCTTGTTCCGACCAACGCAGGTTGTCTGAACCTGGCTGCCATTGCTGTAGCGGCAGGTGTTGTCAGTCAAGGCTACAACCCCATCGAATTTGTTATTTACAATTTCCACAGCATGGCGCTAGTTGTCGTGTTCTGGTTTGCTATTCTATCCGGTTGGGGAAGGAAGAAAGAAACTCCGGAAATGTTGGCCGCCCAGGGTATAGTCGACGCTACAGTCGATTGAGCCGGATTGTCCTAATTCACTATTGTATGGGAACCTCTAGTAACCTTCGGTTGGTTTCCATAGCGAGCACCTAATCGCAGGTAGCGTAAGGAATTATTTTCTCGCATGC
>CAZWAS010000064.1:0-243 GCA_964631915.1 uncultured Spirochaetales bacterium
TTCACGATCTTCACTTCGTCGGTGGTGGTGCTCAGGGGCGGCATTTTTATTTCAACTGCCATTGTCGCATTCTCCTGGAAATCAATTATCGAACTTGTATGTCTTGGGGTGGAATTTCGGAGCTACCCTCAGCCACGGCGTAACGGGTCGTTCCATGTAACCCCATTTTTCGATCGCCCTCCTTAAGGATTTGTTCTCGGGTCGTTTCGCGAAATCGATGAGAGGAACGCCTTGCATGACCGA
>CAZWAS010000064.1:253-10467 GCA_964631915.1 uncultured Spirochaetales bacterium
GCTATAGCTTGCTGCCACGCTTCCGCCCCTGCGGTGTATCCGTCGGGATGGCCGAGCATACCGCCGCCGGAGGGGATGATCATATCGAGGCCGAACTCCGACATCAAAATAGGGGCGAGACCGGGATACGTTCCCGCTGCAGGCATGCACCACATCTTTTTCAGGCCGTAGAAGGGGGCCTGCCCTACATGCTGGCACCGTATGCCTTCTTCGAGGCTCACCATCGGTATGCTCGACCAGTACGTAGGCGTAAGGGTTTGATCCGCTCCGCAGAGCCTAATGAGCTTCGTGAATACTGGCCACGATATGCTCTTCATGGACGCGATCTGATGCGAGTTATGCACCATGACCGGGATGTTGATCTTCGGATCGTGAGTTATCTGCCGTATGGCGGAAAGTCCGACCGAATACGTTATGAGAAGCCCGTTCGCCCCGAGTTCGAGCGCCTGATACGCCTTATCCCTCATCTTGGACACTTCATCCGTGATGGAGCAGTAGTAGATCATCCGTTTTCCCGTCTTCTGGGATGCTCGATCGATCGCATCCATAACGTACTTCAGCCGATCCTTGAAGTTGTTGTTGTACGTGTCGGATGTCATCTCGTCGTCTTTGCACATGTCGGCGCCGCCGATGGCGGTCCTGTACACCTGATCGCCCGTCTGCTTCGGCGTCATACCCATCTTGGGCTTTATGATATGAAGCGACAGCGGCCGTTTCTCGATGCCAGTGAGCTTGCGGATGCCCTCCACGCCAAACTTCGGCCCCTGAAAATTCTTCACCATGTTTTCAGGCAGGAACACATCCAAAAGCCGCAGATCCTTGGAATACGCGAAGCAGTTGCCGGCAATGGAAAGCAGGGCCATGGGGAGGTTGTCGTGCCAGGCGTTTATGGGAAATGCGATCTGAACGACTGCGTTTTTCCGGTACACGTCGTCGGAAGGCAACTCGTAGTATCCTACGACTTTGCCGGATAGCATGCGCCGCACTTCCTCCGAATCCTCTTCAACTTTCTCCCAGGTACCCGTCGAACCCTCGATAGCCATTGCCTCGATCAGTTTGAAATGATCGATGAAATCCACACCTTCGAGCTTATCGCTCATGTAGTAGGTGGCTACGATGTTGTTCTTGAGGTCTATGCCGTCCAGGGCATTTTCGAAAATAATGGGATCGTGAACTCTTTTCATGGTTTTCTCCTTGCCGTGATAATTTTCTATTTATTATGTTTCGTACGCAAATGGGTATTCACGCTTCTCTCGATTTCATTCACTTTCAATATCACTTCTTCGTTGCTCTTCGCAGCAGCGAGGAGGTAGAGCGTATTGAGGAGCGTCACCTGAGCGACTATGGAGTTGGATTGCGCCACATGGATACGTCCTTCATAGCAGGCGGTGAGTAACGTGTAATCCGCTATGGCTGCAAGCGGGGAATCCTTATAATTGGTGATGGCCACGGTGAGCGCTCCGTTCTGTTTCGCAGTCCGCACGGAGTCCACGACCGAACGCGTTGTTCCTGTATGTGAAATGCCGATGAGTGCATCGTTTTTCTTCATGTGCGCGGCGCATACGGTCATGGCATAGGAATCTATGAGGGACTGTGCCTTATATCCGATGTGGGAGAACAGGACTTCGCCGAGGTAGCCGACTCCGCCTGATCCTCCGTGCCCAAAGAAATAGATCACTGCGCTTTTTCTGAGTCCCTCGACCACTTTCTTGATAGACTCGAAGTCGACCGCCAGTTCCGTGTTCTGCAGATTCGTTATGGCTTCCGAAAAGACTTTTCGTATGCTCAGGTCCTCGTTGTCGTTCATCTTGAAAATGGGAAGCACTACATCGGGTTCGTACTTGAGATCCTGGGAAAGGGTGATCTTGAAACGCTGGAACGAATCGAACCCGAGTTTCTTGCAGAAGCGGGAAATGGAAGCAACAGAAGTGCCGATGGTCTCCGCTATCTCATCTATTGTGGCATGGATACCCTCGGAATCCACTTCCAGAAAATAGTCTGCGATCCGTTTCTGTACCGGTTTCAGCTGTTTGTATGTTTCCTTGATTTTTGCAATTGCGGACATGAGATCAGTATTATGAAAAAAATTTTATTTGTCAATACAATATAGGCTATTTTTGTAAATTATTTTCGTTATCATTCACAATGCGTATAGGGAACGGTTGAGTCCGACTTCCGGAGTATATGGCCCGGTGCGGAAAAGGCAGCTCGATCTTTTCCGCATCGAAGCGTTCCTTTATGTCTTGCATGATGGAATTCTTAAGATTCACAAAATCGTTCTTTTCGAACCAGACGGCGAACAGGAATTCCAGGCCCGATTCCTGGAAATTCTGAAACAGGATGAGCGGCTCTGGTTCGTCGAGACAGAACGGATTGTTTTTCGCTATTTCGAGGAGCACGCGCTTCACTTTTCCCACATCTTCCTTGTATGCGACCTGCACAACGATATCCATTCTCCGTATAGGGAACCTGGTGATATTCGTCACTTCCGAGTTCAGGATTTTTTCGTTCGGTATTCTGATAAACAGATTGTCGAAGGTTCGTATCTTTATAGAAAGGAGGTCTATGGAAAGTATGATACCCGTCTTATCGCCGATTCTGATGACATCCCCGACTGCAAAGGGCTTTTCAGAAATGAGGAATACACCGCTTATGATGTTGGAAACGCTCGCCTGGGATGCGAACCCCACTGCTACGCCTACGATGCCGGCTGCTCCCAGGAGGGTACCGATTTTCACGCCGAGTTCGCTCAGGATAATCATGATGATCGTCACTGCACCGGCATAGAAAATGGCCTTCCTCACCAGCATTCTCGTCTGCATAGTGGCTTTTTTCATAATGAAGCGCTGAATCAGAAAACCGATGAGTCTGACCACCACGATGCCTGCGAGGAGCGTGACACCTACGACAATGATCTTCGTCATAATGCCCGGCGGTATGGATTTGAACCATTTGACTATGCTTTCCATGCTCACACACTCTTTTCGAATCCGGTGAAATACTTCAACATGCTGAATGTTTTCTTGATGTACCATGACTCCACAGCCTGACGGGAGTTGCACACCGGCTCTATGTGTTTCTCGAAATCCGGCGCGGCTTTGGAAATTTGGATTTGCGTCGACTGATCCGTTCCCTTGAAGATCACGGTCACTGCATTCGTCCACAGCCGCGTAGAACTCTTGAACACCGAAAGGTTCTCGACATGCAGGCAGATGCGTTCGAACTGGAGGTCCGTCTCCGACTCGTTCTTTATGAAGAGAGGGCAGAGCGCATGCGCTGGGGCACTATGGATCTGCTTATGATCATGGTAGAGCCGCGTTGCAAGGGCGTAACAGAGTTCGCCATTCACCGGGTCCCCGAACCACGTATTCAGCAATATGCTTATAGGTTGTTCGAACAATTGCTTTTTGAGTGTTTCGGTTCCAACGAGAAGTCTGAACCACACAGGTATGCCGACAAAAAACTGCGCATATTCTCCGGGAAGCAACGTCAAAGCTCTGTCCGGTCGGATGACCACTGGCCTGTCGGGCATGACGGGAACAGGATCCGCTCTGTTGCCTTCGCGTACGAGATAATGTTTCCAGTCCGAAGAAAGAGGTTTTACCGCATGCATGCTAAACACGCAACAGTAATTTCCTCCGCTTAAGAGGTTCCTGTCTTGCAACACAGTGAGCGTATGCCATTCGTGTTCATGCCGCTCCGCATACACAGAAAAGGAACCGAGCGTCCACGAAACGCACTGCCCCGCTTCCACGGAGATCGGATCCCATATGGACATCTGCCCCTGTTCTTCATGCATCTCGTTCACGGCTTGCTCCGATCACTGCTGCGAAAGGAGTCTGTTCACGGCCTGGAGGAGCTCTTCGGCGGTGAAGGGTTTGCGCAATACGATATCGGCGCCGAATTGAGAGGCGAGCATCTGGAAAGAATCCGCTTCAGTATTCACTTTTCCGGAAATCATCATGATCTTCATGCCCGGATAGTGGGAGTGAATATCCATGAGCGTCTCTATTCCCCCTTTCACTGGCATGACGATGTCGATGATGAGAAGCTCGAATTTCCGGTTTTTCAAGTGCGCAATGCATTCGTTGCCGTCATTCGCTTCTTGGACCGCATACCCTTTGGATTTGAGTATTCGCCGCACAACAGAACGCACATCCGGAGAATCATCAACAACCAATATATTCACCATAACACCCGCCCTTCTCCTCTTCCAGCACTATAAGTTGTAGTGTTCACGCGGGACTCTGTCAACCGAGTTTAAAACGCAGAGCACACCACAATACTTCCGCCGTCTATAATATACTACGGAAATGCGATTATCACAGCGATTACAGTGAATATGATGGAACAGGGAAGTGGGCCTCAACCATTCAGGGAAAGCCCATGTGAATCTATATAGTCCACCGGAAGATAATTGTCATAGGTCATGCATACAGCCTGGGCGAACCCGACGGCGCACGAAACGAGCTCGTCCCAGAACTGTTCGCTGATTTCCCACAGTTCTGAAGCGCCTCTATCCTGTCTCACCAGAGAATAGACGATGCCTGCGGTGAAGTTATCTCCCGCGCCGATAGTACTGACAGGCTCTATGCTCGGAACAGCCCAGGTTTTCCGAAACCCGTCGGCGACCACATGCACGCCGTTCCGGTTTGCTGTTTCAATCAGGATAATTTCCCCGCCAATGCGTCGTAAGCATTCGTACACGGTTTCCGATCTGTCCGTCCCGAAGAGCGCGAAAAAATCCTCGTCGGAACCTTTCACAATATGCGCAACCGATATGTTCCGTTCAACCATAGTGCGTGCATCGGCGTCGATACAGCCGGCCCGTATATTCGGGTCATAGATAAGGATGGCCCCCTGTTCCCGGGCGCGAAGGAGAAACGCTTCCAAATCGGGCCTGATTTCCTTCCTCAGGGAAAAGGAGGAACCGAAGACCACGATGTCGGCCGGGCCAACGTCTTTCGGAAAACTGATGCACATATGCTCCGAATTCGTTCCGTTGTAGAACGAGTATGCAGCATTGCGTTTCTCGTTCAGGAATGCGAGAGATATCCTGCTCGTCCCCTTGTATATGGTGACACAGTCCGTGTTCACGCCGTTGGCTTTCAGAAACGCTTCGGAAAGCTTTCCCACTTCGTCGTCTCCGTACGAGGTGACGAAACTCACATGAACGCCCAGACGGCCGAGGGTAACCGCCGTGTTCAGCATGGAACCGCCCGCCCTGCTGTCCACGGGTTTTCCCTCCTTGAACATGATATCGAAGGTTGTTTCTCCCAAAGCGTAGACTTTTCTCTGCATGACGGTTTTACAGGCGCTTTTTCACGCGCTCGACAATGATGTCCACAAGCTTGTCCAGGTCTATGTCCACCATGTTCCTCTGGTCAGCAGAACTGGACTGGGCACCGGGACAGGGGGGTCTCTGCTCTGAATCGGGAGACTTCCTCGCCACGAACATATCGCAGGAAGGCGGCGTGTAGTTAACGCCCCAGCTCGGTCGCAGATTGTAGAGTTTCTGCATCTCCTCCTGGTTGAACGGCTTTATACCGCCCAAAAGGCGTGCGTACAGAGAAATCGTCGCGGTATGCTCCATTTTTTCGAGAAGTTTGAACGCGGCGCTCAACGTCTTGCCCACGGTCAGCGAACCGTGACGCGCGAGCATGACGGCATCGCTCTGCATGATGAGCTTTTCTATGGCTGCGGGCACCTCTTCAGTGGTAGGAGTGGCATATTCGCTCGTGGGCACATGGCCGATGGTCACCACCACTTCAGGAATTTGGCAGGTGTCCAACGGAATTCCGGCGAGCGTGAATGCTATGCATTTCGGAGGGTGTGCATGGATGACCGCGTTCACATCGCTGCGGAGCCTGTATACTTGGAGATGCATTTTCCCTTCGGAGGACGGCTTGCCCTCTCCCTCCACCTTGTTCCCGTCCATATCCACTATGATCGGGGCATCCAGCGTCATCTCTCCTTTGGCGAGACCCGACGGAGTTATGAGCACACGATCTTCACCCAGCCGGACGGAGAGGTTCCCGTCCGTAGCGGATACATACCCGTACTGCTCCACTTTATGGCTGTAGGTGACTATATCCTGCCGCGCCTTCCATATAGAGTCCATACGCTACATTCCTCCCTTCTGCAGGTCCACCCTGTCCACCACCCCCACAATCAGGTCCAGAACAGGGCCTGCTTCCTTTCCGAGCACAAGCCTCGCGGAATTCCCTTCCTTGAGCACGAGAACCGTATCCCCGACACCGGCACGGACGCAGTCTACTGCCATGGCTTGTTTTCCTGTCATGGTCCCGTCCGGTTTCATGAACTCCACCATGAGCATCTTTCTGCCTCTGTATGCATCGTGTTTTACGGTGGAAACGATTGTGCCTATCACTTTTCCCAACTGCATACTAGTACCTATACGCTCCCTATCCTGTCCACAATGCCGACTATGGTTGCATCCACCGGGATGAACGTGTTTTCGAACGCGAGGCAGGCCTCTCTTCCATCCACCCAGAACACAAGATCTCCGGGGCCGGACTGCGTGGAATCGCAGGCCACCAGAGGCTCGCCCGAATCTTTCAGGCTGTCCGTCACAGGTTGGACCCACATGAGCTTTATGCCATCCATGCCCTCGTATTTCACCGTAGCCTCGAGGGAACCGATGACCCGTCCTATGAACATCTATGACCTTCCTGGAAAAAACCGAACCACGTCGCCGTGTATGTTCGGTATGATCGTACTGTCCGCAAGGTCCCGCTTGTCCAGCACCGCTATGCCTCCTGCAACGGATGCTTCCACATCCGGCAACGTACCTGCAAGGATGAAAAACGCCTTACCGCCTATGCCGTTCACGAGCGTTATGCTCTGAATCTTCGCGTCTGCAGCCTTCGCTGCCGCATCCGCAGCGAGCACAGCGGACGCTGCTCCGAAAGTCTCCACGATGCCTACAGCTTCCTCCACAACGCAGTCGATTTTTCGGTTCACCGCAGGGACGATGCAGGGGGAAAGGTTCGGTATGAACAGTTTGCCGAACAAGCTCTTCCCGGAAGCCTCGCATCCCGCACGCACCGATTCGCCCACGCTCGCTACATCGCCGGATACGAGGATGATGAACTTCCCTGGACACACAGGCTCTGCGCCATGGAGCGCTACAGGAGCCTTCTTCACCATGAGGTCTGCGACATAATAGCCAACCGCTATGCTGGTGAGCTCTATCATTCCCAGCGTGTCGGGGGAAGCGGTCATAGGCATGCGGTACATCACCTGTCATCCCTCACACGATCCTGAAGGAACCTACGAGGGTACACCTTCTGGATCTGCAGAAATCGAGCGCCGTGGTCACCCCCTCTCCCGTGGGAGATGCGATGGTGAACGACGTATAGCCCTCTCCGCCGAAGCCGAGTCCGGCGTAATTGGGACCGTTCTTCACGAAAATGGAACAGTTCATATCATGCGCCATTTTCGAAAGTTTTTCTATATTTTTCGAATGCATGGATGCCGTGTGCCGCCTTCCGTCTTCGACGGCAACAGCATAGGCTATTGCTTCGTCCACATCGCGAACCCTCACCACAGGCATGACGGGCATGAGCATTTCGCTCCACGCTATGGGATGATCGTTCGATACTTCGCACACGACGAGCCGTGGGTCCCCTTCTCCTCTGACGCCTATGGCTTCGAGTATGACCCGCGCGTCCTTGCCCACAAATTTCCGCTCGACAGGGTTATGCATGCGAGGCTTCGGGTCCCCTGCGAAGAGGATCCGTTCGAGCTGGCGCACCTGATTGTCGCTCGCTCTGTATGCTCCGGCTTTCTCCATTTCTCGCACGAGTTCATCCGCTATCTTGGCCACAGCCACGGTCACTTTCTCGTCGACACAGATGATATTGTTGTCCAGAGACGCTCCGCTCACTATGTCCCGCGCTGCCTTTGCCAGATCTGCGGTCTCGTCCACCACGGCAGGCGGATTTCCCGGCCCTGCGCCTATGACCTTCTTGCCGCTCTTCATGGCAGCCTTCACCACGCCTTCCGCTCCGGTCACCACGAGGAGCTTCACATCCGGATGGCTCATGATGGCGGTCGCAGTATCTATGCTCGGCTCCGAAACGGTGACGAACACATGGGGTGGACCGCCGTTTTCCTCAACGACCCGCGAGAACAGATCGATCATGAACAGGGATGTACGTTTCGCTCCGGGATGGGGGTTGAACAGCACGGAATTACCCGCTGCAAACATACCGATGCCGTTATTGATCACCGTTTCCGTGGGATTCGTGGAGGGTATGATAGAACCGATGAGCCCATAGGGAGCGAGCTCCGTAAGGGTGAGCCCGTCATCCCCGCTCACAGCCTGCGGAACGAGTATCTCAACGCCCGGAGTTTTTTCAGCAGCGAGTCGATTCTTCTTTATCTTGTCCTCGACTCTTCCCATGCCCGTCTCTTCCACTGCCATGCGGGAAATCAGCTCGAGGTTGTCCAAAGCGGCCTGTCTGAGGCTGCGTATGATCTTCCGCCTTTTCTCCAGGGGAAGCAGGGCCACTTCCTGAGCGGAACGCTTGGCAGCCTTGACAGCCTCTTCCAGGCTCGGAAACACGCCGTAAACTCCGGAGAACGCGGGAGGCGTCTTTCCCTGTACAGTGGTTCCCACGCCGATCTCCCGGGTGAGCCGCGCCACCACGCCTTCGATGATATCTTCCACCTGTCGTTCATGGAGCAGCATACCTTATCCCTCTGATTTCTTGAACACAGTCGTGCCGTGTATGGTGAAGGAGTCCACAATCGCCATGATGACCGCATCGCAAGGCCTGTCTTTAGAGACGCTCGTCTGCCTGGCTGAGGAGCCGGATGCGAAGAGCACCACCTCTCCTTCCCCGGCCCCTACTGCGTCGATCGCTATGACGAAATCGTTTTTGCCTTTGAGCTTTTCATCCAACCGTTCGAGCACGAGAAATTTGGTGCCTTCGAGGGTCGGTTCCTTCTGGGAGGCGACGACCGTTCCTACAACCTTTGCGAGTACCATGGTTATGCTTTCTTTTCGGAACCCGCTCCCTGCCTGCCGAGAGGAAGCACTGCATCCACATGTTCGTGCGGCCTCGGTATGACATGGACGCTTATGAGCTTGCCTACCCGTTCGGCGCTCTTTGCCCCTGCTTCGGTGGCCGCTTTCACCGCAGCGACATCTCCGCGCACTATTGCTGTCACGAATCCGCCGCCGGTTTTCTCATACCCGACGAGTTCAACCTTTGCAGCTTTCACCATAGCATCCGCTGCCTCGACCATTGCGACGAAGCCTTGTGCTTCGATCATCCCTAACGCTTCTGCCATTATTTCTCTCCTTGTGCTTTTTCTATTCCCTCTAACGATTGTAATGCCAGTTCCGCGGCTTTTTTCGCCTCGAGAACTTCTGCCTCATCTCCGCCTATGAATACTCTTCCGAAAGCGCCGATCGCGCGGACCTCGAGAATATTGATCCTCGCCGCTTTTTCTGCTTCGTTGGCCGCAAGCGCTGCATAGCCTGCAGGAAACGTCTCCAACGTGAGGAGTGTATCTCCCGGCAGGATCATATTTCCATGCCTCATCCTATTGATGAGCTGACAATGGTAATCGCTTATATTCTTGACCGTTTCCGATGAAATGATCTTCGGCTTAAGCCGCTGTTCTTCCTTGAGCCCGAGCGAGGTGAGGATCGCAAGCCCTGCCTGGCGCACCGCCCCCTGATCGAAGCTGTGGATTTCCAGGGTACCTGCAGTTCTTTCGACGAACATCATACCCGGCCGTACATCCGTGGCTTTCAGCGCCACATCCGTGAGCCTGTTGATATCCATGCCCGGCGCTATTTCGATCCACAGGCTCGCCTGACCCGAAAGCGGCAGGTATCCCTGGGATACGGTCGCTATGAAAGCGGTGAACTGCGGCTGCATGGCGTCCAGATATGCGTATGTTTTCAACTCGGTCATGCTCATCTCCGTTTACTATGGTCTTCTCGCACTTGTGTTATTTTCATAACATCAATGTTATATTCATTACATAAAATTGAGAGATTGTCAAGCTAATCTGTTGTATTCGTATCAATCTGCCTTGAATGTACAGGAAAAATCTGGTATAGTCGTATCGGACATGGAAACCGGAAAATACGGCACAAAAAGCGACAGAGCGACAGCCATTATCGCGATGCTGAAAGAAGCAGGCGCTGTGCGCATCCGCGAGCTCGCCGAACA
>CAZWAS010000064.1:10477-12414 GCA_964631915.1 uncultured Spirochaetales bacterium
TGTCGGAAATGACTGTAAGGCGTGACCTCGAATACCTAGAAAAGAAAAACATGGTGAAAATCCTCCACGGCGGCGCAGTGCTCACTCCGTCCGGTTCTCCGGGAGAGGAGCGGCTCTATGTCCTTACCCAAGAAAGCTCTATCAATACAGAAGAGAAGAAAAAAATAGGTATGCGGGCAGCCTCCATGGTCCAGCCTGAAGACGTCATCATCATAGATGCAGGATCCACTACCGAGTGGCTCGCCCGCCATGTTCCGGACAGCGCGGACGTTTCGGTGCTCTGCTATTCGCTGAACGTACTCATAGAGTTGCAGAGGAAAAGCTGCAGGATAACACTGGCAGGCGGGGATTTTCATCCCCCTACCCTGGTGTTCGAGAGTCCGGAAAGCTCAGCGCTCATACACAGGTACAGGGCATCCAAGGCGTTCATGTCTGCGCGCGGGGTGAATGTCAGGCTCGGCATCACCTGTTCGAATGCGTATGAAAGCGAGTTGAAAAAAGCTGTGCTGAACTCGAGCCTCGCACGCATACTGCTCGTCGATTCCAGCAAATTCGGCAAGGTGGGCGCTGCATACTATGCAGATCTCGACGATTTCAACACCATCATAACCGATTCCGGTATCCCCCCCGAATACAGATCCTATATAGAAAATCGGGGCATAGAGCTTGTCATTGTATAGCGGATATCCGCAAATAGGCAGAAAAGATCAAATCTCCACAAACAGTTGCGCATATGCTTCGATATCCATATACTATAGATAGATGAAACTGTTTATTCTCCCGAAAAACTCCATACCTCTGGTAGAGAGGAGTTCATTCAGAATAGTCATCGCAGCATTGATCATCCTCGTGGGGGTCATCCTGTTGACTATATTCATATATACGCAGCTCGAAAGCAGCATGATCGAGCTCCGCAGGCAGGAATTGAAACGGCTCGTCACGCTCGGGTTGGAAGCAGTGAACCCCATCATCGCCGAATACGAACAAAACAAAAAAAGCAGACAGGAGGCGCTCAGGGACGTTAGGACAATTGTTCGCAGGTTCGTGTACGACGACCCCACGACCAAGAACTATCTATTCATGAGCGCGTATGACGGAACCATGCTCGTTCAGCCGTTCGAACCGGAAAAAGAGGGAACCTCTCAATGGGATCTCGTAGACGCCCACGGTACGTACATCATCCGGGAGCTGGTACGCACTGCTCAGCAGGGGGGCGGATATGTGACCTACTCCTATCCCTCTCCCGGTTCGAAGAATAAGCCTCAAACGAAAATCTCGTATGTGGTAGGCATCGATTCGTTGGGCTGTTATGTAGGCACAGGCATGTATATCGAGGACATTCAAGCCACTGCTCTATCCATGCTCACAAAAGTCTTTGTAATACAGTTTCTGATATCCACCGTAATCATTGTCGCGGCAATCGCATTCTTCTATCCGTTCCTGCACATATATAGACTGTTGGTGAGCCATTTCTACCAAATAGCGCTCAATCCGGACAACATCGCCCCTATTCCCATATCCAAGTACAGGGAAAAATCCGAAATCTGGTATATAGTATCCGGCTTCAAATCCATGCTCGAACGGCTCGAAGAGAGCCGCAACACATTGAAAGAAAACGCGCGGAAGCTCGAGGAAGAAATCGAGGAGCGGCGGCGCACCGAATCCGTGCTCCAAAAAGAACGGAAGATCATGTCCCTGCTCATAGACAACCTGCCCGGCTATGTCATCCTTAAAGATACGAACAGCAGATACATAACCGCGAACAGAATGTATTGCGAGTACAAGGGAATCCCCCTCGAAGAGCTAGTTGGAAAATCGGATTATGATCTCTTTCCCCGCGAAAGAGCCGATCTGTTCCGAAAAGAAGACGAGACGGTCATCGCCACCGGCGAAATCCTTTTTTGCGGAGAGGAAGTTATCACCGACAACAATAGACG
>CAZWAS010000064.1:12424-22584 GCA_964631915.1 uncultured Spirochaetales bacterium
CAATTCGAAAAAAAAGGTGCCGCTGAAAGACGAAAACGGCAAGGTCATAGGCATCATCGCCTTGGCGTTCGATGTTACGACGCTCAAAGACAATGAAGAAAAAATAGCTGCATCGCTTCACGAAAAAGAGGTATTGCTGAAGGAAATCCATCACAGGGTAAAGAACAACCTTCAAATCATCTCATCGCTTTTGAGCCTCCAGGCGGATATGGTGGGGGATGAAGCATACAGCATGCTCATACGGGAAAGCATGAACCGCATCAGTTCCATGGCGCAGGTGCACGAAATGCTCTATGAGACGAGCAATTTTGCAAAGATAGAGTTTTCACACTACATAAACCGCATCACCGCCAACATCACAAGCTCCTACGGCATTTCTCCGGCGCGGATCCATATAGAACTCGATGTGGATCCTGTGGAGATAAATCCGGATACCGCAGTGACTGGCGGCCTCATCATCACCGAGCTTCTGACCAATGCGATGAAGTACGCATTTCCGGATGATCGGAAAGGAACAATACGCGTCGCATTGAAAAAGCGGGAGAACATTTTGCTGGAAGTGCGCGATACAGGAATAGGATTTCCGGCGGAAGTGCTCGAAAAAAGAAGCTCGACGCTTGGGCTCGTGCTCGTCCGCTCCCTCGTAAGCCAGTTGGGAGGAACGGTAGACTTTGCGAATTCTGACGGCGCGGTATGCACCATAACGTTCGCCTTGAAGGCCTGACAAGCTTTCGGTACCGGGATGTAGAAACGATCCCGGCCCTCGCTCATTACATCATGCTTGATATGATATGTATTATTCAGGACGCTATTTCAGCGTTTCGCTTTTCCACGAAAGCGATGAACTCATCATGCGGGAGCGGAGGGCTGTAAAAGTACCCCTGTATGCCGCCCGAAAACTTGAGATCCGCGAGATATTCGACCTGCCGCTGGGTCTCCACCCCTTCGGCCACGACATCCATGTCGAGGCTCTGAGCCATGGTAACTATGGCCCGCATGAGGGCATTCTGTTTGCGGTTGTCCGGAATGCCAATGATGAAGGAACGGTCCACCTTGATCGTGCTTATCGGCAGGCTTTCGAGGTACTTAAGGGACGAATAACCGGTTCCGAAATCGTCGATGGCGAAACTGATGCCGTACGCTTTCATACATTCGAGCTTCTCTGCTGTCTCCGTCACGTTTTCCATGATCACGCTTTCCGTTATTTCGAGATGAAGAGATTCGGGTTTTATGCCCGTATCCGAGAGAACCCGCTCAAGCGTATGTATGAGCTTCTTATCCTTGAACTGATTCACGGAAAGATTCACGGATACGGACAAATCGCCGAACCCTCGCTCTTTCCATATGCAGTGATCCCTGCATGCCGTATCCAATGCCCAGGTGCCTATAGGAACGATCAACCCCGTCTCCTCTGCCAGCGGTATAAATTTCGACGGCATGACGAGCCCCAGTTCGGGATTCCTCCACCGTATGAGCGCCTCTGCTCCTCGTATCCGACCCGCAAAATCCACTTGGGGCTGATAGTACAGAAGGAACTCTCTTCCATCCACGCCGGTACGCAGCTTCGCCGTCAATTTCATTTTCTCCGTAGCCCTGTCCTGGAGCGCTCGGGTGAAAAACTGATATGTGTTTTTCGTTTTTTTCGCCTCGAAGAGGGCGGCATCCGCATTTTTGATCAGTATTTCGGGAGTGTCGCCGTCGTCGGGGAATATCGAAATGCCGACGCTGCAGCTCAAATGCAGAGCATATTCCTGCACATAAAAAACCTGCGAAAGAGAGGACAGTATTTTCTGAGAAACTATCGCGGCGTCCGTGTCGTTTCTCATGGAGTTTAGAATGACCGTGAACTCGTCGTCCCCGAGCCTGAACAGAAGATCCGTTTTGCGGACCGCGTTCTGAAGCCGGACAGTCACTTCCTTCAAAAGGAGATCGCCTACAGAATGGCCATACGAATCGTTTACATCCTTAAAATTGTCGAGATCTATGAAAAGCAACGCTCTGAGCTTGTCCGAGTTTGAACGGTTTGCCAGAGAAACTACTTCTTCAAAGCGCTCGAAAAAAGACTTCCTGTTCATGAGACCGGTGAGCGGGTCCTGATATGCGAGAAACACCAACCGCTCTTCCGCTTGCTTGCGGTTCGTTATGTCCTCGGAGATGCGGGCATACCGAAAGACGTTTCCGTCTTCCCCTCTTATGGGAGAGATCTTGTCCTTTATCCACAGGACCGATTCATCGGGCAGATTGATGCGATATTCGATCTGCACATCGTGATCGCCCAATTCGTGATTCATCTTGTGCAATACGTATTCTCTGTCTTCCGCATACACCGCATCGGCCCACGAGTAAAAAGAGGAGTACAGCGATGAAGAATCCCGCTTCCACATCTTTTCGTACGCAGGATTCACATACAGAAGCTTCAGAGCGCCCGAAGGGCGTTCGCACTCGAAAAGCCAGAACACCTCATTGATGTTCCCTGCTATCTGGCGGAAGCGCTCTTCGCTCGTGTGGAGCTGCATATACGCCGTTTCCACCTGTCGCGCCCCTACGATGAACCTTCGGGTGAGGGCGACTGTGGAAAGCAATGCGAACACGATAAGGCCCGCTATGAACCGGCCGTATTCGGCATGCGGGAAGAAACCTATATGTACTCCGAAATGTATGGGAACGGTATCGTCGACGGCTCCGAATATGGCCATGCCGAGGCCGATGAGAACCAGGACGGCATCGCGCGCCGACTGGGTATCCCGTTTGAAATACCTGATGAGGTACAGGCCTGTGACAGTAAAAGAATACAGGATATATGCTCCGAGCAGAATATCCCTGAACGCATACACCACGCCTTCCTTGCCCCTGCCGAATGCACCTTCGGACGGAACAGAACGTACGGCTGGTTCTGTCATGGATACGAAAAGGTCGGGCGCAATAAACGCAACTGCAGTGATGCCGCATGCGACTGCAAGCCCGGCGTACGCGACCCCGAAGTTCAGACGCCTCCAGAAGCCGCTGACCTCCAGAAGGTGCGATATGAAATACGGCAGAGCGAACAGGCAAAAAGCGCCTGCAATTTGTTCGACCCTGAAGAACTGGCGGGACAGCGCTGCATCGCGTGCATATCCTCCTATGAGAATCACCAGCCATTCGCAGGTGACGAATACGAAGGTTATGCAACCTAACAAGAACATGCCGAGATACAGCTTTTTTCTCCAGAGGACAAAAATATATAGAAAAAGGATCGCGACTATGAACAAAGCACCCGAACCGAGCAAAGGCAGGGAAATCTCCGCACTATTCAGTTTCAACATAGACGTCTCCGAACCGATTCTGGTAGCCGTTTTCCCGGATCTTGCCTGTAAAAGGCAGCGAGCTCTTCATATACACTATGATATTCTTTCTCTAAAATCCATGGTTGCTCGAAAAAAACTTCGCTCACCACTGCAAAAAATTCTTCGGGCCCTTCAGCCGCGTAGGGATCTATCTTAGAACGACGCCTTCCTTTTTTCGTACTCACCCTCGAAAGGAAATCATCGTACGCTTCGGTGAAGGATTGTTTCCATCGATTTCCGTCCATGGTATCGTGCAGGGGCGGAGCGCCGTCAAGGGCACCGTTCCTCCGGTCGAGGGCGTGAGCCATTTCATGGATCACGACATTGTAACCTTCACACCAGCCGGATGCATCCACATCGGCCAGGGAAAGAACGATCGAGCCGAGGGGAAGTATTTGGCCTCCGACGGTATCGTCATACTCGTGGATAACTCCGGCAGGATCGGAAATGGACTGTTCGATTGTGAATTCGTCCGGAGCCAGCATGAGCGTGGACCAATCACCGTACCACGTAAGACCAAGGTTCAGCACGGGAAGACAGGCCTGAGCCGCTATGGACACAGACAGTTCTTCGGAAACAACCGCTCCCCGTACTGCGAGAAACTGTTTTTCCTTCAAAAATTGCCCAGAGAGCGAACGCAAACGTGCAAGCTCATCGCTGTCGAACCCTTTGAAAATCGGATGCTCGCTGAGAGCCCAATCCCAGAGATCGTCTGGTATGCAGAGCGCAGTGCTTTTATGCCTGTTTCGGGAAAAAGACAAAAACCCCATGAGTAACAATACAGCACAGGGTTTCCCGTGAAAAGACCGGTTCGCTTATGCAGCCGACGGATTCAGGTCCGACAGGTCGTATTACCACCTTTCGGCTATCTCCGGCCGTTTGAAAACTATGTATTCTCCTACCGCCGCCGCCCGAGTTCCTCAATGCTTTGTATCAGGTAATCCAGAGCCTCCTCAGTCTGCCTGGGATTGATCGGAAGCGTCACAAGCCGATCCGTCACGTGTTCAACAACAGGGAAATCTCCTTTCTTGAATCCCCGTTTCCGGAAAGCGGTGGTGAGGTGAAGGGGGCCGTAATGCGTACCGACTTTGATGCCTTTTTCATGGAGCATCCTGTATATGAACTCTTCTTTCGAGAGACCATACAGGGCGGGGTCTATGAGTATGGGGTAAAGGTGAAAAATATGTTTGTTATACGGTTTCACGCACGGAATTGTGATTCCTTTCACACCGGAAAGCGCTTCGCCGAGGTAGTTCGCGTTTTTTATGCGGATGGCATTAAAGGCATCGAGTTTCTTGAGTTGTTCGACGCCTACGGCGGCTTGTATATCCGTCATACGGAAATTGTACCCGCAATCGTCGAAATCCTGAAACCAGAACCGCTTTCCCATGGGGAACTGCGTTTCGTCGATGGAGCAGTACTTCGTGCTCTTCCCATACACCCGCGTGCAGTGCGACCTGTACAGGCAGATCCGTTCGAACAGATCCGCATCGTCGGTCACTATCATCCCGCCTTCTCCGAGGGTGGACATGTTTTTCTGTTCATGAAAACTGAAGCAGCCAGCTATGCCGAAGGTTCCTGCTTTTTTTCCCTTGTATTCGGCGCCAGGAGCATGGCATGCATCCTCCACCAAAGCGAATCCGTATTTCTTTGAAAGGACGAGAAGTTCCTCCATTTCACAGCACTGGCCGTACATGTGCACAGGGAGAACGGCCTTCACGCGCTTGCGTTTCAGAACCGCGTCGAGTTTTTCGGGGTCGATATTATACGTGGTTGGGTCGATGTCCGCGAAATCGACATCCGCACCGAGGGTCGCTCCTGCTGCTGCAGTGGCGATCCAGGTGAGCGGTGTGGTTATCACCGTATCGCCTTTGCCGATGCCGAGACCCACAAGCGAAAGGAAAAGGGCCGCTGTGCCGTTCGACACGGTCCTCGCGAATGTGCTTCCACAGTATGCGGCGAAATCCTTTTCGAACCGTTCGCACTGTTCCGAAGAGGTAGGGGCTCCTGCTCTCAGCGTTTCCAGAATAGCGCGTTCTTCCTCCGCCCCGTAGATGGTTCCGAACCGTATCTGCAAATCGTATTGAATATCGGGTTTACTCATGCCGGATAGCTCTCCATGTTTCCGTCGCAAGCCTCAGGGATTCCGTGAAATCTCTCATCGGCGTTCGTAATGTCCGTTTCGCCTTCCCGTTGTCCAGGCTCACATCCGCAGGCCTCGGAGCCCTGGATTTCCCTGCTTCCGTTTTTTGATCGTGAACCAAAGACTGGTCATAGCCGTAAAATTGCGCAATTCGTTTCGCCATCTCGAATCTGGTCATCTTTTCGTTGCCAGCGAGGTGGAATATGCCGGAAAGCTCCTCTTTTTCGAGTACCTCGCATACGCTCCTGCTCAAGGTTACGACGTCCAGCGGAGTTCGCGTCTCTGCGGAAGGGAAATACACAGGAGCGTTCTGCGCGAGGGTATCGAGCATTCTCGAAAGGAACGAATTCCCTCCGGCAAAAACCGCGAGCCCCATGACCAGGGAGAGGCGGAACAGAACTCGTGGCCCTTCATACGCGAGCACGAGCTGTTCGGCTTCCACCTTCGTCCTGCCGTAATAATTCAGGGGATGCGGAACATCATCTTCCATATAACCACCCTCCTGTCCGTCGAACACTGTATCCGTCGAAAAGAAAAGCACCCTAGTTCCTGTATCTTTACTTAGGTCCACCAGATGTTTCGTGACTCCGACGTTCATCTCATACGCGAGCGCCTTGTTTTCCTCGCACATATCGATATCCGCAAGCGCAGCGGTGTGCACCACAGCAACTGGTTTGACCTGTTTCCAGACATCTTCGAGGCGTTTCCGGTCCCGCAGATCCATGGTCACCCACTCCACTTCATCCTTCCATGCTGACACAGAGTGCTGCTCCACAGCCACAAAAGAAAATTTGTCCTTCCCCTGTGCTATGATGTTCGCACCTATGAACCCACCTGCTCCGGTAAGGAGCACCGTCTTACGTTTCATGCCCTTTTCGCTCCATGGTGTTGAAGCTATGGTATAATTAAAAAAATGATTTGTCAATGTTCTTTTTAAAGTACTTCATAAAACTCTGTTGACAAAAAAATCGTTCCCATACTACCATACCGATATCTCATCGTTCAGGGAGCACCTCATGAACACATTCGTGCAGAGAAGCCCGGGCAGGATATGCCTCCTCGGAGACAACACGGATCTCATAGAAAAGCCTGCTTTGGCAGCCGCAGTGTCGGCGTACCTCACCTGCGAGCTCGAACTGCGGACCGATTCCCGCATCATCTTGATAGGCACAGACATCGACAGACAGGAAGAATTCGAGCTCTCCGACTCGATAATCCTGGACTCGCCTCTTCGGTACACGAAAGCGGTCATCAACAGGTTAAAACAAAACATCAAGCGAGGATTCGAGCTGCGCATCCGTTCCGAAATCCCCATAAGCGCAGGGCTTTCCTCTTCCACCGCCTTGTGCATAGCATCGATCCGGGTCATTGCCGAAGCGTTCGACATCCGGATGAGCGCCGCGGAAACCGCGGAACTCGCGTACCTTGTGGAAAACCACGATCTCGGCGTGGAGTGCGGAAGGATGGATCAGTATGCCATCGCATTCGGAGGGGTCACCTACATCCATACTGGAGACAATGCGAGCGCCGAGCCTCTGCATACCAGAACGCTTCCCATCCTCGTGGCAGATACCCAAGAAAAACACGATACGAAGGCGCTCCAAATCTGGCTCAGGAAACGGATAGCGGAACAGGAACCGCTCCTCATGAATGCTCTCACCACTGTGGTAGATTTGGTAGAAGAGGGGAAGAAAGCGATTTTGGCCGGGGATATGGAGGTGCTCGGAAAGCTCATGTCCGCTCAGCAAAAAGAGGAAAAACGTATGGGCACATCGACCGAGAGGCTCGAGCTGTTCTGCTCATCCGCGATGAAAGCGGGAGCTCTCGGTGCAAAGCAGATGGGAGCGGGCGGTGGAGGCTGCATGATCGCGTTATGCCCTGAGCAGAGGATCGATGCCGTCAAGGAGGCGCTCCTGGCATACAGGGCGCCTGTGTGGGATTTCAAAGTAGTAAGCGGAGAAATCAGATGATGCGCCGTTTCCCGTAAAAAAACATTTGAAGCGGAAGAAACGCCGCTCCGAGCACGGATGAACGCTCTTCGAGTGCTGAAACCGATATGTCGAAAACTTCGTTTCCGTAATAGCTTTCCTTGGAGAAAATCCGCTCCTTGAGCGGAGTAATAAGCTCATCCTTGAATTGGCTTATTTCCCCCCCGATGATGAGGGCGTCAGGATCGAAGAACAGCAGGATGTTGCGGATTCCTTTTGCGAAATAATCGATATACGATTCCCACACGGCCTGCGCAACAGGGTCGCCCGCTTTGAGGCAGGTACGGAATTCCCTGGTGTTGGAAATTTTCGCAGCGGAGCGCTCGTTGTAGGATCTGATGAGCACTCCGGTCGCAGCGTACAGCTCCCAGCAATCCCTGTTTCCGCACGTGCAGAGAGTGCCCTGTTCAGCGACAGCCATATGGCCGAACTCCCCCGCTCGCTTCGACGATCCTTTGTACACATGGCCCCGCACGATGATGCCTGCGCTGATGCCTCTGTTCACAGCGAGGTAGATGAGGTTCCGCTTTTCCGTGGGCATGATGTTCATGAGCTCGGCGTACGCCGCTGCGTTCGCTTCGTTCTCCACATAGAGCGGTATTTCGAAAAGGTCCTCGTATTTGCCGAAATTGAGAGCGTTCATACCGAACTTGGGATCGATGTTCGGCGCCCACCTCAGGAGTTTCTTCTTCTCATGCACGGGTCCAGGCAGCGAAACGCCGATGCCGAGTACGCTGGATGCGGATATCCCTTTCTCCTTCAGTATATTCCCGATTCTGCGGTTGATCTCTTCCATGATTGCATCGATGTCGGCAAACCTCGAATAGTCGAAAAGCTCATCATGCAATATCGCGGTATCGAGGTTTACGAGCACGATCCTCACTTTCGACTCTGCGGAGTAATGATCCGAGGAAATCTGTACGCCGAAGGAAAACTTCGCATTGGGAAGGAATTTCACCGCCTGGGGTTTTCTTCCTCCGCGGGAAGCAAGCACATGAGCTTCCTCCACCACTCCTTCTTTCACAAGCCGCACAATGTTGTTAGTGACCGTCGGAATACTCATGCCTGTTTCATGTGCAATATCTTGGCGAGTAAGTTCGCGTTTTTCCCGCAGCACCATGAGGACTTTACGTGTATTGGAATCTTTCACCTCGAGCTGATACATAGTGACTTTTTATGATACCACAGGAGAATGCATTATTCTATGGCGATACCTCGGAAATCGGCTTCCATGATGTGCCGGAGTCTTCCAGAAAGCCGCTTACCGAATTCCGCATAACGGGATGTCAGGAATATCCGTAACACCGCTTTTTCATTCGTGGAAACCCGGACGAACACGCTGTACCAGTCGTTTGCTAGTGTATAGGTACCGCCCGTTTCCGTAATACCCTTGTTCAACTGAATGCCCCCCAAAGATACGCCGTCCTGTGTCGAGGAACGCTCTGCGGCTCCGTCCAGCTTTAGGCTCATCACTATGCGCTGCATGGCCTCATCTCTGACCGCGTCGTCGGCAAATTGGTAATTGATTTCCCCTGAAGAATATAGCGAATCGTGTATGTCCCAAAGCCTATCCATCTCCGCAGGGCATTCCTTGAGCCGCCGTAAGAAAAGGAGCACGGTGAAAAGCGAATACTCCATGTACGCCCGGAAAGAATCCGCATGCAGACGGTGAAAAAAGTGTCCGGATTCCTCTACCGCCATGACCGCATTCTTCGTGTTCATGTAGTCTTTGATCTGCGAATGGCCGTTTCTGAACATGATCGGAGAAAATCCGTGACAGGACCATTCCACGAGCGCCGGAGGATTCACCTTCGGGTCGCAGAGCACCAACGGATTCTCTTCAATTCCGGCATGCTTCAGAGCTTCCAGCACAGGGATGGCGGAAAGCCCTGCACTCAGAATCCCGCGCGCATCGCCGAACACGAGCCTGTCTCCGTCTCCGTCCATGCCTATGACTGCCGCACCCGGTTTCAATCCGGCGATCCGCACAGCCTCGTCCATCTTGCGGGCGCTCGTGGGATTCGGCGAGCCTTTCGGGAAATTGCCGTCGGGCACGATATCGAGCGCGTCTGTATCCGCTCCTGCTTCTTGCAGGGCCGCGAAAATTTCGGGTCCGGCAGCCCCATTCAGTGTTTCGAGTACCACCTGTATCCCTTGCAAATCCCCGGATCGCAGACCGGAAAGGGCAAATGCCGTTTCTATGTAGTCTTCGACGTAATTCACGAGCTTCAGAGAACCTTTGCCAGCCGTTCCTGCGTGCATTCTGCTGTGGTACAGCTCTTTTATTCGGGTAAGTCCGCCCAAAGGACCGCAGTCTTGCCCTACGGCGCGGAGCCCTGGCACCGTGAATTTCAAGCCGATGTAGCGACCGGGGTTATGGGAAGCAGTCACCGTGATTCCCATGGTTCCAGGGTGCATCGTCGAAATGCGGAAGGCGGTGAAATAGGATGCGGGGGTACTCATCGGATTCGCAGAGAGGAACACTCTGTATCCCATGGAAAGCGCAGTATCGAGCCCTATCTGCATGACAGAACCGCTCGCAAGCCTACAGTCTCTGGTCAGCACGAGCGTATCAGCTCCTAGTTCCTTTCCTATCTATACCAGAAAGGCTGGAAATTTGACTATTTTTCCAATTCTGACGGAGTGCAGAACCGAAAATTTGTTCAAAAAGTTTGTGCAATTCAAGAGGTTTCCACCCTTCAAAAT
>CAZWAS010000065.1:0-5571 GCA_964631915.1 uncultured Spirochaetales bacterium
TGCCGCTGTATTCGAGAGTTGAGCTCCCGAGGTAACTTCTTGAATGCCTTTTACTATTTCTTCCATGTCTGCACGAATTTTTGTCAATTGATCTGTGATTACTTTACCTTTTTCCACTTCTTCCTCTGCAGTTTTTGAAGAAGTGCGGATACCTTCTGCAATCAATTTTACTTCTTTCTGGATTTGCCCTACGAGTTCTTGAATCTGTTGAGCACTCTTTTCAGATGTTTCCGCTAGGGTTCGTACCTCATCGGCGACTACAGCAAATCCTTTTCCATGCTGACCTGCTCTGGCTGCCTCAATAGCGGCATTGAGAGCAAGCAAATTCGTCTGATCTGCGATGCGGGAAACAGTTTTTACGATTTCTCCGATGTTGGCAGCCTGCGTCTCCAACTCTTCGATGATTTTTACAGAACTTGCTTGTCGTTTAGCAGCAGTATCCACGTTCTCGACTAGATGGGCGATTGCATCGTTCGTTTCTAGAATCAGAGATTGGGCAGCGTCTGTTTTGTTTTGGGATTGTTCGGCGTTTTGCATTTGCCGTTCGATGGCGTGCACTACTTGTTTAAAAGCAGCAAGGGATTCTTGTGCGGCCCCCGAACTTTCTTCAGCCCCTGCTGCTATTTGATCTACAGACCGTTTCAATTCTTCTGCGGCCGAGGCTGCTTCATTGATTCCCGAAGCAAGTTGTCCTGTTGCAGCAGCAATCCGTTCTGACAATTGTTGTTGCTTCGCCACTGTTCTGGCACGTTTACGTTGGGCTTCCGCTTCACGAGTTGAAGCCGTAACAACTTTACTTCCGTGTTCGCTTTCCCCGCTCGATGTATCTACTGCTTTTTTTACAATAGCCATGTCTGTTTCCTCCTTTTCTGTCTTTAAAATTCTCAAAATGCTTTATATCAAATGATATTTTTATAATAGATGATATAGATTTTTTATGCAATATCTATTATTTCTCTAGTTTCTCTGTCATATTCTGTTCGTTTGAATTTGTGTTGGTTATTTCTCTTCGCACCCCTCTGCAAAAAGGAACGAGATTTTTTTCTTTACTTTTTCGTGTTCAAGAGGCCTTGATAAGAATGCATCGCAAAGATAGTTAAATGCATCTGCAACCTTCTTCAAATCTATCAAGTCGGCAATCATAACAATTCTGCCTCGTTTGTGGAAAGGAATCTTGTGGGCATTTTCTCTGATGCGTATTTCCTTTAGTATTGATATTCCTTCCAGAGTGGACAGGCTTGTGCTGATGAAAAAGAGATCGTAGGGAGTTTGGGTCGCATAAGAATCTTGTATGAAAGCAAGCGCTTCTCTGCCGTGTTTTGTCTTTGCAATGTTTCCCCACCCTTTAAACACCTCTTCCAGAGTTGTGATGTCGAAAGGATTTTCATCGGCAATTAGAATTCTCATTAGCAGCCATCCCCGTTATCACGGCAACGCTCCCGTGTTTCAAAACATGACACGTGGCGACAGCGCTTTTTTGTCTCTGTATTCGTATCACGGTTTGCTTGATTACAGTTTTTGTATCGCCGGATTTTCTCATACGCGGAATTACGGATTGTTTGTGATGTGTCCTTACTGACCCCCCGATGAGTATTTCTCAACGGTATAACTGCCGTGGAGGAGAAAGCAATACTTCCCTTTTTATGTATCATTTCTCCCCAAAGCCATACGTTCCCTGTCGGTGAACATCGACAGCGTGAGATTGGTAGCAGGACAAACAAAATGCACCTTTCGGAGCGAATAAGAGGCAGCATCTTTTAGTGCCGTGTAAGCCATTTCCCTGGTTTTTCGAACGTATGATGTTTTTTTCGGCTCTTACCATATCTTAAAAAAGTTACACATATATGATGTGTTCCAGAATCGGGGAAAACGGAAATTCCGGGCTCGATTTCCCTGAACCGAGGGGGAGATTCAGAGCATACGGGTTTTCGCGCTACACTAGTTTAACGTCCGGTCGTGGTATTCACAGAGGGTTTTTTTGGTGGTATCGGCCCTTTGAGCGTTCCGACATTCGTGTCTATGCCTGCGGTTTTGAGCGTTTCTTCGAGGTATGCTTTCAGGCGCGGGTCAGTGCCTGCTGAATTGTCGAGCAGTTTGAGTATGTCCGCAATGCCCGCTTGTGTTCCTGGTATAGATCCGAACCCAGAGGTTTCCGATTCGTCTTGTGCCAACACGCCGTTTCCTATGTTTTTGAGAACTGCCTGCTGGAGCAGCTCTGCGAAGAGTTTCCCATCTTTTCCGGAAACCGACGCTGCGCTGCTCTGTGGCCGAACCGCAGCGGAATCGCCTGCGCCGCCTCCAGGAGCCTCGGTAGCGGTGTTCTGAGGAGCGGGAGTATTCCGTCGGCCGAGCCTACGGATTTCCTCAATGCGGTTACGTATATCGTTTATGCGGTTGTACACATTCGATATGTCCATATCTCCTCCTCTGCCCCCGTACCCATCCCTGTTTTGAATGGGCCGCATAGTCGGACGTACACTTAGCCGGCGGAAAGAACTCCTTCCCGAGGTCGGTCCAAGGATTGATGCTCATTCTGCCTCATCCGGGAGGCAGCGTTATTTTATATCATTTTTCGGATGAAGTCTCGTATTCGGGGATGATCGGGGTTCTGGAACATCTTTGCCGGGGGAGCGTCTTCGAGTATGGATCCGTTGTCCATGAAAAGCACACGTGTGGAAACTTCGCGCGCGAAAGCCATTTCGTGCGTGATAATGAGCATGGTCATGTGTTTCTCCGCGAGCTTCTGAAGCACTGCGAGCACTTCCCCCACCAGCTCGGGATCGAGCGCGGATGTGGGTTCGTCGCAGAGGAGGATGTCTGGCTGCATGGACAGAGCCCTGGCTATGGCCACGCGCTGCTTCTGGCCGCCGGAAAGCCGTGCCGGATATTCGTTTTTCTTATCGAGGAGGCCTACATCGTCGAGAATAGGGAGCGCGATGTCGATCGCTGTCTTCCGTTTCATTCTGTTGACCACCACCGGAGCTTCTATGCAGTTTTCGAGCACGGTCATGTGAGGAAAGAGGTTGAAGTGCTGAAACACCATGCCGAGTTTCTTGAGGCTTTCTTTCGCGCGGTGCTCGTTCACGTGGACATGTTTGCCGTGGCTGTCTGTGCCTATGACGAGGGTTCCTTCTATCTCAATGGTACCGCGGTCTATGCGCTCGAGCTGGTTGATGCAGCGCAGAAGCGTGCTTTTTCCTGAGCCGGAAGGGCCGATGATGGAGACGACTTCTCCTTTTCCCATGGAAAGCGATACGTCGTTAACGGCGCAGAGGTTACCGAATTTTTTTTCTATACAGGTCAGGCGAATCATGTCCATGGCTGCCTCACAGATAATAAGAGTGTTTCTGCTCCAGTTTTCGGAACACTTGTACGATCACCGAAGTCATGAGTAGATATACCGCGGCAGCTATGATGAATGGCACTACGGTGAAATCCCGCGTGAAAATGCCTTTGGCCACCTGAAGGAGGTCGCCCATGCCGATAACTGCGACCAGCGCGGTATCCTTTACAAGATTGATGGCCTCATTGCATGTCGGAGGGAGCACGCGCTTAACGGTCTGAGGAAGGATGATGCGTCGCATGGTCTGCCAGTAGGTCATGTTGAGGGCTTTCGCAGCTTCGTACTGGCCTTTCTCTATGGATTCTATGCCTGCCCTGAATATCTCCATGAGGTATGCCGCGTAATTTATAACGAACGTGAGCCCTGCCGCAACTAGAGGTGGAAGGTTTATGCCGAAAATGGACAGACCGTAATAAAAGAAAAACAGCTGAAGGAGCAGCGGCGTTCCCCGGAAGATCCAGGCATATATACCCAAGATCCGCCTGAGCGTTCTGCTTTTCGATACTTTTCCGAGGGCGAGCGCTATGGCAAGGGGAACGGAGAACACCGCCGTGATCGCATAGATTTCAAGAGTGAGCGTACATCCTTTCAGGATGTAAACCGCTGACTGAATGATATAAGAGATATCCATCCGTTATTTTTTTACGATGGCTTCTCCGAACCATGCCCTTGAAATGGCATCGGCGGTTCCGTCGCTCTTCATGGCATCCATGACCTTGTCCAGTTCCGCTCTGAAGCTTTCATCTTCCTTGCGGATTCCTACTCCGTAGGATTCTGTTCCGAAATTGTCCTGGAGGATTTTGTATTCTCCCGGTTTCTTCGCGATGTAGTATCGGCCTACAATCTCGTCCACCACGACAGCATCGACTCTGCCCGCTTTCAGGTCCATGAGCGCCTCGACGTTGTTCGGGTATTTTTTTACTTCCTTGAGGGAAGATGCAGTCGCGCTATCCGAAGCGAGCGCCTCCTCCGAAGAGCTTCCCATCTGCAGGCCGACCGTTTTTCCGGAAAGATTAGCTTTTGTGCTTATTGCCGAATCGCCGTTGACTATGATGATCTGCCTGTTTTCAAGATACACCTTGGAGAAAGCGATCTGCTCTTTGCGTTTTTCGGTGATGGTGAGGCCATTCCATATGACGTCGATATCGCCTTTTTTGAGGGAAAGAAGCACCCCGTCCCAATCGACCGGCTTGAAAACCGCTTTCACGCCCATGCGCTTTGCAGCTTCTTTCGCGAGATCGACATCGAATCCGACGATTTCGCCTTGTTCATCCCTGAAACCCATGGGCGGGAAATTGTCGTCCAGGCCGACGATGAACTGCCCTTTCTGCTTTATGGTGGCAAGGGAGGCATCCCCAGACTCTTTCTTTCCGCCTGCGAACAGGGGAAAACTAAGTATCAATGCGAAAAGCACTGATGCGATGAGTAGTTTTGTTTTCATGTGTAGTCCTTCTTTTATGACAAGATGTGCGTCCATAGTAGTGAAAAAAAACTGGTTTGTAAACGGCCGGAGTACATCCGAGAGCAATTCTCACCAGGGAAACGGGTAACGGATGGTCAGGAGCAGGCATTGATTGTTTTGGAAATCATGAATAGAATAGAGACACTCCAGGTGCACAGAATCTGAAGCTATGCTACCGTACATACTTTCATTCACTCCGCTGTTCAAGGCGAAAAACCGACCCGTAAGCGCCGGAAAAACGGTCTTCCTGTGGAAGACGGTAAGGCGGTTTGCCGTCCGAACAGCGATCGTAGTGGCGCTCGCTCACCTCATGTTCTTTCTTTTCATACTTATCTGTACTGCTGTGTTCGCAAAGACGAATCCTCAGGCCACATCCCTCATGCTGTTCCGCAAAATCACGGCAGGCCATACCATCAAACCGATGCAGTATGTACCGCTTTCCAGGCTTCCGAAAAAGGTTCCGCTCATGTTCGTAAGAATCGAGGATGGGAATTTTTACGAACACAACGGTATAGATCTCGATGCCGTAAAGCGAGCCATGGTTCTGAATAAGCAGGCGGGGTACCCACTCTTCGGTGGGAGCACGATCACCCAGCAACTGGCGCGAAGCTTATTTCTGTTCCCGCACAAGAATTATTTCAGAAAATATCTGGAAGCTCTCATCGCTTTGGAAATGGACTTTCTCCTGAGCAAGGAACGGATTCTCGAACTGTATATCAACAACATAGAATGGGGCCCCGGAGTGTTCGGCATCGGGGCGGCAGCC
>CAZWAS010000065.1:5581-15448 GCA_964631915.1 uncultured Spirochaetales bacterium
ATAAAAAGTCTGCAACGAAACTGACGACAGACGAATACAGGCGGCTTGCAGCCATTCTCACGAATCCGCTAAAATACACGGTGTGGAATTTCGAAAAGTCGAGCGGCATGAGGCAACGGTACAGCTATCTTGTCTCCAGGTTCCCCTGATCTATGAAGCGATCGGTTCCTGATCAACTGTGGATCCGCTTTCCTGAAGCGCAGGTCTATGTGCCGAGGGAAAATCCGACATTCCGCAACCCGCCGTGGGATGTCAGTTCCCTCAAAGTGCTCATCGTGAGGCTTTCGCAGTTCGCGGATGTTGACAAATCCTCCTCGCATCTGTTTCTTGCGCAGAGCGTGAGAAACGCCGTGCAGGATGCGTACATCGACATGGCGTTTTTCCCGTCGGAGCACGCACGAAACCTGCTCATAGCGGAAGATGCTCCTCTCATGCACGGGATACAGTCCCTGAACGGACCGCTGGAGTTCGACCTTATCCTCGTATCCAATTCCTTTGTGCTCGAACTTTTGAACCTTTGCCATCTGCTCCGCTATTCGGGATTGCCTTTGCATGCGAGCGAACGTGAAAACGGATACCCGCCTCTGATACTGGGAGGATCGAACGCAGCTGCGAGCCATGTATTATTCCGCATAACGCGAAATGATGAGGTTGCGACCGGTAATGTTCAGTCCCCCACCGATGATCCAGCGGACGGCGAACCGGCCGGTATCGAAGGTCGAGCAGGGTACCAAAGCTCGGGCGAAGCCGCTGACTGCATAGCGGACGCTGTGTTTTTCGGCGAGGGGGAGGGAGCTGTGGAGACTATAGTATCCCTCGTGCATGCGAATAGAGGCGGAGGCAAGCGCGACACGCTCGCTTGCCTTGCACGGGAAATTCCCGCCTTATGGGTGTACGGATTCCTGTCTCTGTGCAAAACAGCTCTGACGAAAGAGCCGGAACAGCATATGCTCACTCAATATCCCATTCTCAACGGCCCGGAAGCCGCCACTGGCAAGCTGCAGATTTCCTACGGATGCCCGTCCTTCTGTTCGTTCTGTTTCGAGGGGTGGGAGCGCAAGCCGTATCGCGAGCTCTCTTTCGATGCGCTCATGCACGCATCCATGGAGTTGAAAAAGCATACAGGTTGCTCAACTCTGGAGCTTTTAAGCTTCAACATGAACACGCATTCGGATATTTTTGCCCTGTTTTCCGGACTCAACAGACACTTTCCCGTTGTGAACTTCATGAGTCAGCGGGTGGATATACTCGATACGATTCCCGGTTTGATAGACGCCGAGTTCGCAGCCGAGAAACGGAGTTACACGTTAGGCATCGAAGGGATAAGCGAACGGCAGCGGCGTTATTTCCATAAGAGCTTAGAGAATCGGCATGTGGAAAGCGTGCTGAAAAAACTTTTGAGAGCGGGAGCGCGGGAGCTGAAACTTTTTTTCCTCCTCGCAGGCAACGAGAGCGAAGCGGATATGGAGGAGTTCAGGATTTTCCTCAGATTTCTCAAAACGCTGAAAACGGACACCGGTGCAGGAACCCGTATAGTATTTTCCTTTGGACTGCTCGTGCGCATGCCTTTGACCCCGCTTCAGTACGAACGGCTCCTTCTCGAAGAGCACGTATGGAAACCCATAACATCCGCCATAAAATGCGCTTGCGAAACCATGGGGTTCGAGTATCGCAACCCGGTTTTTTTCGACGAGTACTGTGTTTCACAGGTGCTGTGTATGGGCGGTTTTCTGGTGCACGAGGCGCTTCTCGCAATGGCTGAACGGAACATGGTATACGGCACCGCCTTGGATTCCGAAGTATGGCCGTTCCTGAAAGGTTGGCTCGTATCCTACGGACTGTGGAACGAAACGTTCCTCGGTGAAAAACCACACGAGTACGAGTTTCCCTTTATGCACGTGGACGCTGTGGTTTCTTCCGAGTATCTGTATCGCAGATTCCGAGACGCTCGGAATGCAAACGATGCGGGGTACTGCCTTGGGAGAGACTGCGGCGGAGGTGACGATACAGGCACCTGTTTTGCATGCGGTGCATGCGAAACTGACGACATGAAGCGACGGATAACATCCCACAGGTTCAGAACGCCGGCTACCCAGCACTCTTATATTTCCGAATTGAAGGCGCTCATGCAGAAAAAACAGAAGGCCCACTTAGTCTATGTGCCGATCTTCGTTCCGCGCACTATAGCCGGTGCAGGACAACAGTGGCTTGCTTCCTGGGCGCTCAGAGAGCTTTTCAAGAGAATGCCTACGCTGGCGGATACGGTTCTTTGTGCGCAGGAATGCGTTTTTTCCGTGAAAACCGCTACAAAACGGTTTCCGTACTGGTACGGCACAACCGTGTTCGGATTCAGGACCTTCGATCCCGAGCAATTCATTCGCACCGTTGCGGAATGCAGAGGAGGCGTTTCCGTGCAGGGGGGAGGTACATCCCTGCCTCGCCCCGCCGCGCTGGGCCACGCCGACTCTCCCGTGCAGGGGGGATATGTGTGCGCACAGGAAAGCTCGACGATCTGCGAAACGGATTCCGACTTCATTGTAGGCGGACCGCTACCGGATTTCGATCCCCAAGCGCCCAGGTGGTTCGAGGCCGAGCTGTTTCTTTCGTATGCGGAGTTTCCGGATTCCGAGCGGGCATTCGTTTCCTACCTCCATGAAGAGCATGTTCCTGCTACGGTTAGGAGGAAGGGTGCAGAGTATTCCCTCGATATCCCTGCGAAGGCGCGGAAGAACAAGGTCTGCAGGAAGGCAGCGTACAGGAGGGAAGAAACCGGAACGCTGTTTACCGTATACGCCGGTCCTCGGTTCGATTTTTCCGCCCTGTTCAGGAAACTGGGCATGCGCGGATGCGAATGGAAAGCCTGTGCGAAGCTTTCTATCGATAATAAATGAGCTCTGTAGGTAGGCGGATTATGCGCGGTTTTCCTTTCTCCCCAATGTTCTGAATGCGGCCGAGCAGCATTCTGGCTGCTTCTCTGCCGATGTCTTTCATGGGCTGGGAAACCGCGATGCAGGAGAATGCAAAAAGCGATGTGAGCTCCATATCATCGAAGCCTGCGAGGAAGATGTTTTTCCCCGATGCGGTTCCGTGCTGCGCAAGGTACTTCGCTGCTCCTGCATGCATGTAGTAGTTCGCAATGAACACATGATCCGGAGGATCTTCCGATTCCGCAAGCTCTTTCATCAACCTGAATCCGCTTTCCGTGTGGAAATCGCCGAATTTGATGATCGACTCATCGGGCGGTATGCCGTGCAATTCGAGTGCGGAGCAGTACCCTTCGTACCGCTCCTTTGCGGATGTGAGGGTTCTATCCCCTCCTATAAATCCGATTCGCTTGAATCCTTTTTGTATGAGATATTCTATAGCTTTTCGACTCCCATCCACGTTATCCGCAAGAACCGCATCGGCCTGAACATCGTCCACCAGCCGGTCTACAAGCACAAAAGGGATTCCCTTTTCTGTGAGTACCGAAAAATGCATCCCCTGGTTCGTGCTCGGCACTATGATGACACCATCCACCATCTTGTCCGCAAGGAGCCTGAGCCGCTGTTCTTCCTGCACAGGATCTTCGTTCGCACTGCAGAGGATGACGGAATATCCGTTCTTTCGCATTTCGTCTTCTATGCCTTTTGCAACAGTCATGAAGAACGTATTCGCGAGCTCGGGAATGAGAAACCCGACGGTGAATGTTTCGCTCGTTTTCAAGCTTCTGCCTATGGGATTCACCGTATAGTTGAGCTTCTCGATCCACCGTGTGACTTTCCGTTTCGTGTCGTCGGATATCCTCGGATCATCGTTTATCACCCGCGATACAGTGGCAGGGGATACCCCTGCTTTCCTGGCTACGTCTTTTCCCGTGATGGATCCTTTCCCCATACATCCATTGTATCCGACATGGCAGGGAAAGAGAATCGGGTGAGCGCCGTGTGTAGTCCTGCCTCCCTATGAGGGCCTGCAATTCCCCGAAACACGGTCAATGCATATGGTGACAAATGGAGGAAAAGATGGTTACATTATCCACATAGCGTAAAGGACGAGGAGCGTTCATGAAAGGCATCATTGTAGCAGCAGGATACGGCACACGGTTTCTTCCCGTCACTAAGGCCGTGCCCAAGGAAATGCTTCCGCTGGTGACGAAACCTTCGATAGCGTTCATCATCGAAGAGTTCATCGCATCCGGGATAAAGGATATCTGCATCATTTCCTCCAGGCGAAAACGGGCTCTCGAGGATTTCTGCGACAGGGATCTTGAGCTCGAAGAGGTGTTCAAGCGCGAAGGGAAAACCGAAAAACTCGGCCTCATAGAGCCGTACGACGCGCACATATCCTTCGTGCGCCAGCAGGAAATGCGGGGAACAGGACACGCCCTGCTCCAGGTAAAAAATATCGTATGCGGAGAGCCCTGCGTCGTTGCGTATCCGGACGATCTCCATTTCGGCTTTCCTCCGCTCTCGAGGCAGCTCATCGACCTCCATGAAAAGACAGGATGTTCGGTGCTCGCAACGATATACGATCCGCCAAACCTGAATCGATACGGCGTGCTGGATATTGCCGAAGACAACCTCCATGTGCGGAACCTTGTGGAAAAGCCGCCGGTAGGCAAGGAGCCGAGCAGAGAGGTGTCCATAGGCCGTTACCTCTACACACCGGATATGTTCGAGTATCTGGAGGAAGGGTGGAAGAAGCACGGTTCGGGCGAGTACTACCACATCTACGGCCTGGAGAAGCTCATGCGCCAGGGCAGGGTAGTGTACAAACGGATAGAGGGAGAACGGCTCGATACCGGTTCCCCTGAAGGATTTCTCCAAGCGGTGATCAGATATGCCGCAAGCATTCCGAAGTTGCGACAGGTCCTCGAACAGGAACTCGCTAAGCTGCGAGCAGAAACGCGAAAGGAATAGTGAACACACCGAGCACCGTGCTCGCGAGCACCATGGACCTCGCGAGGCTCGCCTCTACTCCGTAGCGTGCGGGGAGTACGTAGGAGAATACCGCTGAAGGCAGGGAAGAAGCGACTATCACCACGCTTCTCATGGTGCCCGTGAATCCGAATATAACGGATGCGAGCATGCCTGCGAGGAATCCGAGTACGGTACGGCCGAGAATCCCCGCGATAAGATGAGGACTGACCCTGAATTTCATGTTCTTGAGCGAACAGCCCAGAGCGAATGCCGCAAGCGGAGGGGCCGCCTGTCCGCCGAAGTCAAAAATTTCCTTTACGAATCCAGGAAGAGGCACCTTTGCCAGATTGCACGCGAATCCGAGCAGAATCGCCCAGAGGATAGGGGATTTTACCATTTCTTTCAGACCCGAGAAGCTCAGTCCGCCCGTGACGACGAGTATGCCGAGCGTAAAAATGTAAATTGTCTGTACCTGATCGTATACGATATCGATGTTCATGGCGGACATGCCGCCCCAGAGTTTCATGAGCGGGATGCCGATAAATCCTGAGTTCATGAAAATGAGCGGGGGTATGAAGGATTTGTAGTCCGCTTGTGCGATCGCGCAGTAAAGCATGCCGACTCCCAAAAGAAGGAACACGACAAAAGAAGAAGCGCCTGCGAGGGGCAGCATATCCGCGAAGGGAATGTCCGTGGTGTACAGCGAATAGAAGATGAGCAGGGGCATGAAAAAATCCGTCACCACGCGGATGAGCGTTTCCTCATGCAGAGAAAACAGTTTGCCGAGCAGGGCTCCACCTGCTATGACGAGAAAGAGCGGCAGAAGGAGCGTAAAGGATGTAAGTATCATAGGTGGATGCATCATACAGAGATTCCGCGAGGAAATCAATTCTGGGTAGTACCCTATCGGAAGATCCGGCTGTAGCCGCCTCAACTCCTCTTTCAGGAAACCGCCTCGTATCGGGTAGCACATAGTTTTTCGGTTCGTCCCGCTTGGGGAACTGAACTTACCACTACGGGCAATAGCGACGAGCATCTTGAGCACAGCAGACTGACGCTGATCGAAAAGTGCGACCAGTTTGTTTCCCACATTCAGCAATTCTTCAGCAGCCCGTAATTCCTCGTGGACAGGTTTCATGGTCAGTTTTGCCGAAATGCGACAAACAGTGTAGTGTTGGAAATATGACAAACGATGAGTATTCTCTATAATATCGCGCGATATTTCCGAAGGATCTGTGCGGGCGATTTTGCGACAAGCAGGTGTTGATCCCGATGGTTTTTTGAATTCGTAAGACGTTTTGATTCCGGCGGAACGACCTATCGCATAGATACGAAGGCAGTAAATGAGGTAAGGCAAAATTCGTTTGCTTGCGATCTTGATGCCTTCCCGTGAAACTACTCTTCTTCCCCCCTGGTCTCCGCATCTCCGGGTTGCAAATTCCCCCTTCCTGTAGCACATTCAGAATTGTGTATCAGCTTAAAGTTTCTTCGATCCACGAGAAGTATCGCTCGTTGCCTCCTGCGGCGGGCAGGAATATGAGCTCTGGCACTTCGTAGGGATGGAGTCTAGAAAGCGCCGCTTTTATCTCCGGGACTTTCCGTTCAGTTGTTTTCAGGAATACGAGCCGTTCCTCATCAGTTTCGAGTTTCCCTTTCCACCAATAGCAGCTCTTCACCGGAGAAGAGACCTGGGCGCAGGCCGCGAGTTTCTCTTTCACCAGAGCCAAGGCCAACTCCTCTGCCTTGTCTGAAGGAGCGCTTGTCACGGCCATTCCGTAATTCTCTTGAAGCGCGTTGATGTTTTTCATAGCTAATCCCTCTCTTTTTGAAGAATCGATCAAATTTACATGTTTTTTTGAAGAAATACTCATCAGACCTATTGACTAGATACGATAGGTATGATATCAGGAGTATACCATACATAAAGCTATGGAGGCAGGCATAATGACAATGAAGAAACGTCTTTCCCTTACACAAGATTCTGATCGTGGAATCTGTAGAATGTCTGCAGAGCCCGCCTGATAGCGAATAGCAAAGGATCGGGAGCCGCAGTCTTCTACAGAAGAAGACTGCGGCTTTTTTTATTTATTGCGTATGCGGAGTCTCCGCGTACTGAAAAGCCGTAGATGCGCATCTACGGCTTTTTTTTTGAAAAGGAGAACAACATGTTCACGCACGACTACACAGCAGTGAAGGTTCATGCCGAACGGCACAGGGACCTTTTGCGTGAAGCTGAGAATGCCAGGAGGGCGAAGGCATGCAGAACGAATACCGGGAAGCTGCCGGCGGGAAAAGTTTTACTGGTTGCTCTCGGAGGTTTTTTTGTCTCAGTGGGTCGCAGAATGCAGGAATCGGCACACGTGTCGTATAACGATTGATGCGCTGCATTCCTTTCGGATCTTCCGGGAAAAGGTTCGCCTTTTCCCGGATGTGATTGCAGCCTCGGTGCGGAACCTGTACCGATCCTCTCTTGTCTTTCCTGTGTACAATCTTTAGACTATGTAAGAATATCGTAGCTGGGGAAACGGGTTCTTCCGCTTTCCCTTGCCGGAACATAATCGGAATGAGGAGACAGTATCATGATCAATCTCACCCTGCATAAGGAAATTCGGGAGAAAAATGTCAAACGGTGCAGAGAAAAACATATTATTCTTCCTACCTTTGAAAACATGAAAAATCCGGGGGAGCTTCCCGCGAAGATCAAAGGCAAGCTCAAGGATATTGGGCTGTGGGATATAAATCCCTTGAACCTTTTCAGGATTACCTGGAAGAACGAACCCAAGGAGAAGGGTGGAACATTCGGAGAAGTGAATTATCTCGAGTTTCCACGCGAGCTTACGGGGACGCGGGCGAGGGTGATCGCGCTCATAGGAAAGTGGTTTCCGACCGGAGCGCACAAGGTGGGAGCGACCTACGGCTGCCTCGCTCCGTCCTTGGTCACAGGCAATTTCGATTCCACGAGTCAGAAAGCGGTATGGCCGTCCACGGGCAATTTCTGTAGAGGCGGAGCATACAATTCGGCGCTTTTGGGGTGCGAGTCCATAGCGATTCTTCCCGAGGGCATGAGCAAGGAGCGTTTCGAATGGCTCAGCCGAGTGGCGGGGGAGGTGATAGCCACTCCGGGCTGCGAGAGCAATGTGAAGGAAATTTTCGACAAATGCAAAGAGCTCCGCGAAACACGGGGCGACGATATCGTGATTTTCAATCAGTTCGAAGAGTTCGGAAACTACCTTTGGCACTACGAGATCACGGGAAACGCGATCAGGGAAGTGCTGGAAAAGGCGCTCGGCAACAAAGGGAATTTCGCAGGGTATGTATCTTCCACCGGTTCGGGTGGAACGCTCGCCGCAGGAGACTATCTCAAGCAGGTATTTCCCTTCAGCAAAATAGCGGCCGCTGAAGCCATCCAGTGCCCCACGTTGCTCAGGAACGGCTTCGGGGATCATCGGATCGAAGGCATAGGGGACAAGCATATACCATGGGTACATAACGTTAAAAATACGGATATGGTTCTTTCCATTGATGACGCCGATTGTATGGATATTCTGCGCCTTTTCAACGAAGAGACGGGAAAAGACTATCTTCTGAAAAAAGGTGTTTCTGAAGAGTTCATTGGAAAGCTCGACCTCATCGGCATTTCAGGCATCGGAAACCTGCTCGGGGCCATCAAGCTGTCGAGGTATTACGAACTCACGGAAGACGACGTGGTGGTGACTGTACTCACGGATTCTATGCAGCTCTACGGTTCCCGGAAGGCCGAGATGCGCAAACTTTATGGCAAGTTTTCCAAGGAAGATGCTGCAAAGATCCATTATAAATCCCTGGAAAAGCAGAGCACCGAGGGCACGCTTGAACTGTCCTATTACGACAAACTCAGGATCCATAACCTGAAATACTATACGTGGGTGGAGCAGCAGGGAAAGAAAACCGAAGAGCTGAACGCTCAGTGGTATGACAGAAACTACTGGACAAGCATACAGGCTCTCAGGCCCGAGATAGACCGGCTGATCACTGCGTTCAACAAGGATGTGGGTCTGCTCTAAGGCTCATCCGCGTTTCAGCGGAAAGGGGTCTTACGATTTCGCAGGTTTCCCTTTCGCGAACACTTCCTGGATCTTGAGCGCAATGCTGTCCCAGATGCGCCTGAAAATGTTTCCCTCTTTCACAGCTTCGGCAGCGAGGAGGGGAACTCTCAGCAGCTCCTTATCCTTCAGCGTAAAGACCGCTTCTCCCAAGGCTTGCCCTTTCCTGATCGGAGCTATGACCACATCGACCGTATTCACCTTCACGGCGAGTTCCTGAGCCTGCATTCTCGGCACAGTGAGAGCGATCTCCTTTTCTGGAGCGACTTCGATCTGGCGGACCGCTCCTTTCCATACCTTGAGTGGCGCGATTTTCGGCACATCGGGGAACAGGGTGATGAAGTTGTTGAATCCGTAGGTGAGGAGGCTCTCTCCGTCTTCGTCCCTATTTTGTGTGCCCTCCCTGGAGTTTCTACCCTGTACTCCCAGGATGACCGCTATGAGGCGCATGGATCCGCGTTTCGCAGTGAGCGCTACATTATACCCTGCTTCAGGTATGTATCCGGTTTTCAGGCCATCCACGCCTTCGACCTTGCCGAGAAGCTGATTGTGGTTGTACTGTGTTATAGGGTTGCCGTATCTGGAAGGTTTGTCGGAAAGGTTCTCGGGCCGGGGATACGTGAAACTGGCCACAGTGTGCAGCTCCTCCAGAGATTCCGGGTGCTGCGAAATGTATATCCTGCAAAATTCGGCGAATTCCCTGGCTGTGATGAGGTTTTTTTCGCTCCACCCCGAGGCATCCACGAACAGCATATGATTGTATCCTAAGTTTTTCGCTTCCTGGTTCATGAGCGCTACGAAATTGCCGAGAGAACCAGAAACCAGTTCGGCTAGGGCGACCGAGGCATCGTTGCCGGACGGAATCGCGAGCCCGCGGAGCAGAT
>CAZWAS010000065.1:15470-15715 GCA_964631915.1 uncultured Spirochaetales bacterium
TTTCTGTCCCGGTTCCAGGAACATAAGGGAGGAGTTCGGCGGCTGATTTTGAGCCCACGCGCGGGAGCTGACAGGCACGAGCGTGTCCTTGGAGAAAACACCGTCTGCAATTTTTTTATAGGTCAGATGGATGGTGAAGAGCTTGACGAGGGAAGCCGGCGGAATCTGTTTGTCCGCCTGTTTTTCGAACAATACCGTGCCTGTGGCGGCATCGATGAGGATGGCGGAAGTCGCCCACACGTGCG
>CAZWAS010000065.1:15734-22544 GCA_964631915.1 uncultured Spirochaetales bacterium
AGGAGCAGGCCCTGCGGATTCCGCTTCACAAACCGGCCCTGCTATGATATGCGATACTGCAAAAGCGAGGAGCAGGGCTACGGCTTTCATTCCTGCGCGTGCATCAAAGGATGTAACGATGTGCATGTAAAAACCAACTCACTTTATTTTGAAGATTTTTGAAAATTCATCCAAGGCTATTATGTTGAAGGAAAATTGTCAATTATTTCTCGAGATGATCTGTGCTTGACATTATACATTTATATATGTATATTAAAGTGATGAAACGCACCGCAGATGAGGCAGCGATCACGAGGCAAAGGCTCCTGGACAGCGCGCTCCGGGTATTCCTTAAGAAAGGGTATGCGGATACAAGGGTGGAAGATATAAGCGAAGAAGCCGCTGTCACGAGGGGAGCTTTTTATCACTATTTTGCCTCGAAGAAAGCGGTGTACTATGCCCTGCTCGATGAACGGCTCGCACCTGTCCAGGGATTGTTCGCGGAATTGCTTACAGCAGGAAAGAGCCCTTTTGAAAAACTCAGAGCCATGCTTGTTCAGATGCTCATCCTCATGAAGGAAGATCGAGGGTTCCGGGACGCCAATGAGTTGACTCTGTTTAAGACAGGATACGTAGAGGAACTGCAGGAAGGCATGGTCAAAAAACTGGAAAGCATGAAACGGGCAGTGGGCCTTATGGAGAACCTTCTGAAAGAAGCAGTCTTGAGCGGGGAAGTCGCGCTCAGGGTGGATGCGCGTTCCGCGGCGCTCCATCTGTATGCTGCATTGAGCGGTTCCATGACGCTGTGGCTCTTTGACGATCGGTTCTTTTCCTATTGCGATGCTGCAGAACGGTTTGCGGATATGTGGCTTGCAGGGATCATGTGATTTTTTTTGAGCAATTAACATACATTCATGTATGTATAGGAGGCTACATGACAGAATTATTGGGAGTTCATGGGCTGTGCAAGAGTTACGGTGCGCTCAGGGCCCTCGATGGTGTGAGCTTTTCGGTGCACGCCGGAGAACTCGTGGCTCTTCTTGGTCCGAATGGAGCAGGAAAAACAACTGCTCTGGATCTTATTCTCGGTCTGAAATCTGCCGATGCAGGAGTATTTCGGTTTTGGGGACAAGAGCGGGAACGCATTACAAGGGAAGATAAGCAGAGGATCGGAGTGCATCTTCAGAACACTGTGTTTTTTCCCGAACTGACGGTCAGAGAGGTTCTGCACCTGTTCCGCTCGTTTTACAAAACAGGAATCGCTGCGGAGGAAGCAGCAGAGCTTTTCAGCGTGGGGGATTTTTTGCAGAAGCGGATCAAACATCTCTCGGGCGGGCAGCGCCAGAGGGTTTCCCTCGCATGCGCTGTGGTGAACGATCCCGATCTCGTATTTCTGGACGAACCGACCGTGGGTGTGGACGTGCAGAATCGACAGGCCTTATGGGGAGTCCTTCAGAGCCTGAAAAAACGGGGGAAAGGAATTATTTTGACGACCCATTACCTCGAAGAAGCGGAATCCCTTTCGGACCGGATAGTGCTTCTGGATCACGGAAGGGTGGTGGCAGAGGGAAGCCCCCGGTAACTGATCGCTGCATACCGAAAAGATTCCCTCGAAGCAGTATTTCTCGAATTGACAGGAACAGCCTTACGCGACTGAAGGAGTGAAGCATGACATTCGTATATCTTTCCCGTGCCTGTGTGTACAGGCAGCTCAGAAATTCCAATTACGCGGTATGGATACTGATCCTGCCGCCCGTTCTCTATGTATCCCTGCGGCTCCTGTGGCCGAATCTCGCTTCAGGCGGAACTCTGGTATCCGCCGTTTCCCTGTTTCTCTCTGCAACAGCAGGCATCGTGAATCAGCCTCTCCTCGTAGCCCAGATGAGGGAAGAGGATATGCTCAAACGGTTTGCGGTGACTCCCCTCCTGCGGAATCTCCCTATACTGGCAACGGCGTTTGCTGCGTTTGTGTTCTGCGTTGCGGGATTATTGGTACTTTCCTTGGCAGCATGGCTGTTCGGGGACCTCTTAGCATCCGGATTCGCTCGGTTTTTCGGAGGTGCCTGTTTCATAGCATTCGGCCTCGTTTCCGCAGGGATAGTCCTCCCTGTGCTCATACAGAATTTCATCGCACTCAAGAACAGCACGAATACCGCGCTCCTGCTTCTTTTCGTAGGCGCAGGGATCTTTTTCAGGCTTCCCGGAACGTTTTCCGTCATACACTCTCTTGATCCGCTTTCCTGGCTGTACGGCGGCTTGAAGGCCTTGGTTCAGGGAACAGCGCCGCACTGGGCATTCTTCGTGTCGGTATGCGCGTTAGCCGTACTAGGGATGATCCTTTTCGGGGTGATAGGAAGGAGGAGCAGGAATGCGTAGCTCCGTTCAGATCGTGAAGGCTTCCTTTATCCTTCAGTCCCGTTCCGTTTCGGAAATACTTCTCGTGTTTCTGCCTGTAGTATCCGTGTTTCTCATGAAAGCAGGCGGGGCCCGGCCTGAAATCTGGACTCTCGTGCTGCCGCTAGTGTGCGGGGCTCCCTTGGGCATCATGGCAGGATACGATTTCGGCAGGATGAAGGAAACGAACGTTATGCGGCGCATCGAAGTGTCCGGAGTGTCCGTACATGCGATTTTCTGGGGCATGGCATTCGGAAGAATAGTATACATGCTTTGCTCGTTCCTCATGGCAGCAGCGAGCGGCCTGATTCTGTTCCGTTCCGAAAACATTTTCGGACTGGCTCTGCAGGCAATTTCCTGCGCGGCGGTCTATCCAGTGCTGGGTCTTCTGGTGTACCGGCTTTCCGGAAACGCTCTCGGGGTTCTCGCGTGGGGAACCCCGACATTCGCCCTTCTCGCGTTCCCGCTCCTGCTCAGGATGCGGGGATTCCCGGAGTGGGTCGCACTGCTTTCGCCATTGTCCGCTGTTTCGGAGCTCGGCGCTGCAGCGGGAGGCCGGCCGCTTTCCGCTGCTGCTACATGGATCGCACTGGCAGGAATCTCCTCTATCGCTTTGCTCCGGTTCTCGGCAAGGAGCCGGAAACAGGGCAGAGCTCGGGCAGGGTGAAACGCCTCACTTGCCGAGTTTCGTGCGTGCCTCGTCCATCGTCGATACGAAGAATATGGGGCCGCTTTTGTTGCTCTCGTATATGAAGTCCCTGAGGCTCTTGCTCGAATATTTCGAAAAATCCCCAACGATCGCGAGCTTGACCGAATAATTGACGAACTTCTGGAGGATCTCGCCGGCCAGTCGGGTTTTTAGATCGAAGAACGCGGGATTCAGATGTTCTTCTTTCAGGATGATCCTCCTCGCCCCTGCATTGACCATGAGATCGAGGGCATCCTGAACTTCGGAAATGACGACCATATTCGAATCGATTTCCGCAATGGTATGCGAATTATGGTTTGTCAATGTGATATTCATTGTCTGCTCCCTGATAAAAAATATTCAGTACTGCGAAGATACCATAGGATGCAGGAAATTACAGTATCGCGCGTGTACAATCTTGCAAGAATTCTTTCAGGATCATCTTCGGGTGAAAAGACACAGCATGTCTTCTGCGGAGCGGGACGTCAGGCGAACGTCGTGGAGAATGACACCATTGGCTTTCGCATGATTCTGTGAAGAGCAGCCGCACAAGCAAGGGATTGGTCGGAAAAGGGATAAAATCAATTGAAGTGGATTATTCCCCTGTAGGCTAGTTCAACAATTTCTGACCATTGTTTGAAACAGTGGGGCTTGACTGTAATTCCCGATGGCAGAATCGCTCCATACTCTGGGCAAAGTTCCTGGGTTGCGGATTTGAGACGATCGCATGAGACCTTACGGTTCCACCTTCACGATGTAGAATGTATCCGTAGTTTTCTCTGTTTCGAAATTGCCGAGAAATGAGGCGAGGACGTACACACTGCCGTTCGCGAGAACGCCGGTATGTGCTTCGTATTTAGTGGACACCGCATAAGAAAGCTGAGCTGTTTTCCATCCGTCTCCGCTTGAGAAGCAATATATTATCGAAGGCTTACCGTGCTCATGGCTTATGATCAGGAGCCTTCCCTTATCGTCCCAGAGCACGCCGCTTGCTCCAGGAGTCGGATATTCTGTTTCTATGGTACTCATATCCGCGGGGGAATCCAGAGGAATCCTATACAGTTCTCCGGTACCTGGCCTTGCCGCGACGAGGAAACCGTTTTTATCGTACACAATACCCTCGAATCCTCCTGCATCGGGATTCTTTCCCTGGGCAAACACCTTCGGCGCATGTTCCGCATCCATCTTGAGGATGATAGGAGAACGACTGTCCGTGATGTACAGATTCCCGCGGTCGTCCAGAGCGAGGCTCGATGCGAGATGGTTTTCGGATGGGGTGCCGCGAAACAGGTCCGTATTGCTCTGCCGCTTCCCGGTAGCGAGATTATAGATGAAGAGTTCTCCGCTGTTTCGCGGAATCCGGTTTTTCGCGGATGCGGGCGATGTGTTTATCACATACAGACGGTTGGCTTTTTGATCGATTTTCAGTCCGCGGGTTCCTTCGAGGTAGGGATCATCGTTATATGGATAGTAAAATTCTCCTACTGTCTCGACTGCGGTTATGATTCCCTGGCTCGCAGAGCCGAGGAGGAATCTGCGTGTTCGTTGGTCATAATCGATTGCTGCAGGATAGAGATTCGTATTCCGGATGACGATTCTGCTCGTATCTCTGTTGATCCTGAGGGGCAGTTTTTTCTCCGGTTCCGGTGGCGGTTGCGAGGGAAGCGGCTTTGGGAAAAGCGCGCGTATGGATTTCTCGAGTAAGGGTACTGCTCCGTACCCGGGGAAGGCTGCGGTGAGAAGCTGTTCGTATTCGGCCCCGGTTTCCGCCTTGTCATATGCCGCTTTGGATGCCTCGAGGTACATACGGTTCGTTGCGAAGAGATTCATATCCCCAGGGAGCCCTCGTCCCGGAAGAACAGTGCCGTATCCGGAGAGGCGTTCGTATTCTCCGAGTTTTGCTTTCCAAGAATCCCAGTTTTTTCCCCCGGTGAACATATGCCCTCTGTTCACAAGAAGATTTTGCATGACGAGCGTTTCTATGTCCGGAATCCTCATCACTATATGTTCGATCGCGCTGCATCCTTTCACCACATCGAACAGTATCGTAAGGCCGTCTACTTCTTCGGATTCAGCTGCGAACCGGACGGATTCTTCCGCATTCATGCCGGGTCGGTATGAAACAGCTTCGTAGATGGTTTTCGTAGTCGTGATGGGTACGCTGTCGAATGCCGCGCTGCCCGCCCAGCACTCCGGTTCCGATCCCGTGACAACGAGTAATGCTATCGGCTTTTCGAGGAAATCCGTATATGCTTTCAATTCACGCGCAGCATTCGGGGAAAGCTGCGTATCAATGATGATCAACGCATGTTTCGTTTCAATAATATGCGATGCGACAGGATCTTCTTCCAAATCGGGAGAAATATATGTATGGATGATTGCAGTTCCTTTGTCCGTCTTTACGACTGTACCTTTCAAGGTAGGCTCTTTTTTCGGTGCAGGAGCGAAAACAGGCTGCTGTTCGTGCCGTATTGCTGGTGCCGGGCTGGAACAGCATGAAAGTGCGATGAGCGCGAAGACTGCCCCAGTAAGGATCGTAAGCTGTTTGCGTTTTCCGTTGACCATCGATTCCTCTTTTCCGCTGCTCATTGGGGTTTATGCGGACGTACGAGTACCGATCGATACCCGAGCGCTGCGAGGGTTTCTTTCGCAGCATCCAGATCCGATGCAGGGACTTCGTTCAACACTACGCGGATTATGCCGGCCTGGGTTGTTTCGAAATCGGGCTTCAGGCCGTTTTCGGAAAGCACCTGCCAAAGCCTCTGCGCGTTCTCCTGTTTGGAGAAGGCTCCTACTTGTATAAAGAAGCGTTCCACGGGTTTTGCCGGTTCGATGGTTTGGATGCGCACTCGCGCGATTCCAGCTCCCGTGATATTTAGCGCCTCTGCAGCTGCCTGAGAGAGATCTATGATCCTACCCTCCACGAAAGGCCCGCGGTCGTTGATTTTCACATCGACACTTTTCCCATTGTCTGTACATGTCACCCGCACGATCGTTCCGAAGGGAAGCGTTTTATGTGCTGCCGTGAATGCCAGGGTATCGAATACTTCGCCGCTCGCAGTGGTTCTTCCATGGAATTTACCCGCATACCAGGACGCATAGCCTTCTTCCTCGAAGGCGAAAAGAGTGCTGGAGATTGCACTCAGGATCAGAATGAATACAAGATTCCGCATATCTATTCTATCGTCCGATTTGTCTGTATCATTTAGGCTGCGGATCAGGGCTTGCCTTGTTGCGTAGATATGTATTGCATGCGTTTCCTGCAAAAACGCCTGACAAGGGATTCCAGGAACAGTATATTATACCTGTTAGATTGACGCCTTCGGCGCGAGGTGCTTGGTGGTGTAATTCTATATACTTCTATCATACTATTGAGTAATACCAATACATTTCATATGTATTGACAAAAGGCACACGAGGACGTAGATTATTTATATGGTATTTGATTGGAATGAGGAGAAGAATAGCCAACTCAAAAAAGAAAGGAATATAAGTTTCGAAAGAATTGTATTAGCAATCGAAGAAGGATGTATCCTTGATATATTGGAACACCCCGATAAGGAAAGATATAAGAATCAAATACTAATTATTGTGGAGATTGATGAATATGCATATGTGGTTCCTGCAGTAAAAGAAAAGGAGTATTGGTTTCTTAAAACAATATTCCCAAGCAGGAAATATACTGATCGATACTTACCAAAGGTAAGGAGGAGCAAATGAAAACTGAAGAAAAAGACCTCTTTGAATCT
>CAZWAS010000066.1:0-480 GCA_964631915.1 uncultured Spirochaetales bacterium
TCACTGCTTCGAAGAAGGCGAGTCAGCTCGAAGGGATGAAGCTTCTCATAGTTCAACCTGTGAATCATAGTGGAGAAGCAAAAGGGGCTCCGATGATAGCCATAGATTATGCTCAGGCAGGATACGGCGATTTTGTGTTCTATGCGAAGGGCAAGGATGCGGCGTGGCCGATAGGAAAGAATACGCCTGTTGACCTGGGGATCATGGGAATAGTCGAAAGTGTGGATATTGCATGCGATGAGGAGCGATAGCGGTATGTTCGTGGCGAAAGTCATAGGTACGGTCGTATCCTCATGGAAAGAGAAAAAGCTGAACGGTTTGAAGTTATTGGTCGTTCAGAATCTGCACGATGCGGGAACGGACGCGTCGATGATAGCTGTCGATGCTTTCAGCGCAGGGAAAGGAGATACGGTTTTGGTTGCCGTCGAAGGAGGCGCTGCCCGTCAATCCATAGGATCTGCGGAGGCTCCGGTCAACGCT
>CAZWAS010000066.1:511-1272 GCA_964631915.1 uncultured Spirochaetales bacterium
TGATGCGTATGATTATTGAAGCATCCGTTCGGTTGATTTTGCGATTGCATCGAATAGATTTCAGATTGGATAAAATAGTTCATTCATAAAGCAAAATCGGGGAAGCGGCTTGTATAAGCCTAATATACAATCGGATCATTAGATGTTCGGCCCTCAGGGCTGAATACAAAGAAAGGAGGTTTCGTAATGAGAAAAAATTTAGTGCTCGTCGTTTTGATTCTGTTCGCTTCCGTGATTATGGTGTTCGGCGCCGGCAAACAGGATGCAACGGGAACCGGAGCGAAAAAAGATGGGGCTGCGGTTTCGAAAAACGAATTTCATTTCATACTCATCAATAACATGGCCACATGGTCGCATTTTTTTCCTGACTATGAAGGAGCCGAACTAGCATGCAAGGAAATCAATGCCAAGACAGGGGATAAAGTGACGTTCGAAGTAGTAGGCCCTGCTGAAAACGATTTGCTCAAGGTCGTGGATTCCATGGAAGCCGCCATTGCAAAACGGCCTGATGGATTCATGGTGGTCTGCTGGGATCCGAACGTCATGATGGCTCCCATCAACAAAGCTATGGCAGCGGGCATTCCAGTAGTCACGCTCGATGCGGATTCTCCTAAGTCCAATAGGCTCTGCTATATCGGCACGGATTGGTACAGCCTCGGCGTGGAATTGGCACAGGCCCTCATGAAAGAAATCGGAGGGAAGGGGAAGGTTGCCATGCTTGGAATGGTCGGAGCGGAGAATATGGAAACCGCTTTCCAGGG
>CAZWAS010000066.1:1282-20933 GCA_964631915.1 uncultured Spirochaetales bacterium
TCGGGACATAGTGAAGACTTTCCCGGGTGTGCAGATCGTAGCGCTTGAACATGATGGTGCCCAGGAAACGGAATCCGCAAGGATAACTACAGCTCTTATGCAGGCTCATCCGGATCTGGCAGGTATAGCGGGGTTCGATGCTGGCAGCGGTCCCGGAATCACCACAGCGGTCAGAGAAGCAGGAAAATCAGGAAAAATAAAAGTGGTGGGGAACGATGTGAACACAGCACAGCTCCAAGCATTGAAGGACGGCAGCGAGCAGTTCGCGCTCGGTCAGAAACGGAAATTCTTCGGATACTGGGGAGTCATGAGTCTCTATATGCACCTCAGTTCAGGTCTGCAATTCACTTCGAATGATAAAGTTGCAGGAGCGATCAACATTCCTCCGAGGATAATCATCGGTTTTCTCAATGTGAATTCAAAAAATGCGGATATATACGCCCAGGAATTCCAGAAATATACACAGATGAAATTCAGATGGGGGAAATAAGCACGATAGATGCACGAAAAACCGCCGACCTCAAATCGGCGGTTTTTCATTCCCTATCAAGAAGCGCCTATAACTGTCCGTGAATATATAGAAAGGGGTACCTTTGTTTTATGCGTCCGCTAAAACGAGTGAGTTCTGTGTGCAATTCGATTCGAATAGGGTAGGGAAATGGAGAGTATTCTACAGATCATAGATATAAGCAAGAGTTTCCCGGGCATTCAAGCTCTGAAGAAAATCAGGATGGAGGTTCACACCGGCGAAGTGCATGCGGTCGTAGGAGAGAATGGAGCGGGTAAGTCTACATTGATGCATATTTTGGCAGGTGTGCATCAGCCGGATGAAGGGTCCATCATGCTGGAGGGAAGACCTGTGGGTTTCCGAGATGAGAAGGATGCGCAGGAAAAAGGAATCGGCATGGTATATCAAGAACGGAGCTTGGTGAACGATCTCTCTGTTGCTGAGAACATCTTCGCCGGAAGACAACCAATAAAACGTTTTAACATTGTGGATACTGCGCGTATGAACGCTGTGGCAAAGGAACTGCTCGGGAGAGTCGGTCTGCATGTGCATCCGCGTATGCGGGTAGCGCATCTGAGTTCCATACAGAAGCAACTGGTAGAGATAGCCAAAGCTCTCTCCCTAAATGCGAAAATCTTGATTCTGGATGAACCGACTGCTACGATCACGGAGCGCGAGACAGATATCCTGTTTTCTCTTATCAGGGAACTGAAAAAGCAAGGCATATCCATTATCTATATTTCTCATAGATTGCAGGAATTACCGCACATTTGCGACAGAGTGTCGGTGCTCAAGGACGGAGAATATCAGGGGACCCGTGTTATGGCTGAAACGAGTCTGAACGACCTGGTTCTCATGATGGTCGGAAGAACCGTTCTGAACCAATACGATGACAGGGGATGGCAGCCGGACGGTGAAATTCTCAGGGTGGAACATTTTTCCTCCGCCTCGTTTACTGATGTCAGTTTTTCTCTGCGAAAACAGGAAATTCTCGGGTTTGCCGGCCTCGCGGGAGCCGGTAGAACCGAAGTGGCGCTCGCTCTATTCGGCTCAGACCGTAACGTGAGCGGCGCTATATTCATGGATGGTAGCAAGATCGTCATCAAATCCCCTTCTGCAGCCATCGAAAAAGGAATAGGGTATCTGACTGAAGACAGAAAAACCGCGGGTCTTTTTCTCGATTTGGATATCCCTTGCAATATGGTGAGCGCGAATCTCGATCATTTTTCCTCCCGCGGGCTCGTCAAGGACGGAGAACTGAAGTCGAAAGCAATGGGATATATGCAAAGACTGAGAATCGTTGCCCACTCTCTGCAGCAGAAGGTCGTCAACCTGAGTGGAGGGAATCAGCAGAAGGTTTTGATGGCGAGATGGCTTATGCGTAATCCGCGGATCCTTATTATAGATGAACCTACACGCGGCGTGGATATAGGTGCAAAACATGAAATATATGAACTTATTCGTTCCATGGCAAAACAGGGCACAAGCATCATAGTGATATCGTCTGAACTCCCTGAAATCTTGGCCCTCTGCGACAGGATCATAGTGATGTGGCAGGGACGCATAACCGGTGAGGTGCTTCAAAAAGACGCGACAGAAGAGAAAATTATGCAGTTGGCATCGGGTTTGAATATTTGATCCGAGGATGGGAGGTACATATGGCTGAAGCAACTGCCATAAAAACAAGAATAGAAAAAAGAAACCGTTTCATAGATGTGTTGATCAAAAACAGGACATTGTCTCTGTTCGTTCTCATAGTGCTCATAGTGATTGCAATGTCCATTTCATATCCGAAGTCGTTTTTTTCTTACGCCAATTTCGGTGCCATACTGCTTTCCCTATCAGTAGACGGAGTGCTTGCTATAGGGATGATGTATCTCATAGTCGCCGGCGTTTTCGATCTTTCGGTCGGTTCGAATATTGCAGTGGGTGGAGCGTTGACAGCTATTATTCTGAAACGTTGGAGCATGCCAATTCCCGTCGCCCTTCTGGGAGGGATAGCCACTTCTTCTCTGGCTGGTCTTGTGAACGGTTTCTTTGTGGCGAAAGTCGGAGTCAACGCCCTCATCGCTACCCTTGCCATGATGGGAATACTCCGCGGCATGGCCATTCTCGTTGCAGGGGCCGGAGTCGTAGATTTATCCTCAGACTTCCTTTCGATCGGACAGCATGTATTCCTCGGTCTCCAGATGCCGGTATATTATATGCTTTTCCTTGTCGTGGTTTTCGCATTTTTGCTTGCGAAAACACGGTATTTCAGGCAGCTGTATTTCATAGGCGGTAACAAAAAAGCTGCTGCTCTGTCGGGAATCAACGTGGAACGGACTATGTTGGTGACTTTCGTTCTTATGGGACTGCTCTGCGGCATCACGGGCGGGGTATTGACCGCCAGGCTCAATGCCGCCATAGGTACCATCGGATCTGGAACAGAAATGCGCGTCATAACGGCGGTGATAATAGGGGGAGGAAGCCTTTCAGGCGGCAGAGGAACCGTGGCGGGAGCTTTCATGGGGGCTTTGTTTATGGGAATATTGAATAATGTCATGGTCATTGCTGGCGTGAATGTGTATTTCCAAAGCATAGCCATAGGGCTGATCTTGCTCGGCGCAGTGAGCATGGATGTCATCCTTCTCAGGAAATACGGCGGACGTTCTTCGGAATCCTGATGGGAATTCCATAGAGCGAAGGAAAATGAATATGGAATTGAAAGGTAAGGTAGCGATTGTCACGGGAGCAGGCCGCGGCATAGGCAGGGCCATAGCCGAGAGTCTCGCATCAAACGGCTGCAACGTAGTACTCGCAGCGCGCACGGAGAGCCAGCTTAAGGAATCGGAACGACGTATTGTGTCCTCCGGAGGAAAAGCGGTGGGCATTGCTGTGGATATATCCATGAAATCCGGTATAGAGAAACTGATCGATACTGCGAAACGCGAATTCGGTACAGTGGATATTCTGATAAACAATGCGGCTGTGCTGTACAATACTGGCTTCCTGGATGTGACGGAAGCGGAGTGGGATCAGGTGATGAATATAAATTTGAAAGCTGTGTTCATGCTGAGTCAGGCAGCGCTCCGCATCATGAAAGAGAAAAGGGCAGGGTACATTATCAACATTTCCTCGACCGCGGCTCTTCAGGTTCCCGCAGGTCTGACGACGTACGGCACTTCGAAAAAGGCGATTGTCGGATTGTCGGAAGCACTGTATGAGACTGCAAAAGAGTTCGGCGTAAAGGTCAGCGTGCTCTATCCAGGTATGACGGATACGGAAATGCTCAGAGGCTTCAATCCGCCGGTGGAACCGAACAGATGGATGCTCCCCGAGGACATCGTAGGCTGCATCCTCTTTCTACTCGGGCAGAGCGATAGGGTAGTTGTCCGCGATATAGTGCCCTGGGCGGCGCGGTACGACAAAATTTGAGGAATTACGGAAAACTTTGAATAATCGCATAAGGTACTTCGACATTTGCCGCTGCCTCGAACACAGAAATATACGGTTCGAAGAAATGGATATTGGTTCGGGAGTCCGTATTCTTGTCTCGGAGTTGGGGGGAAGGATCTTCGGCCCTTTCCCGGACCAATCGGAAGTAGGGTTATTCTGGTGCAACAGCGCGTTCGAGTCCCCGGACTCCTTTGAGGATTTCATAAACGGAGGGAGTTGGAATCAGGGAGGGGAGCGTTGCTGGATAGCTCCTGAAATTCAGTACAATATCAGGGATAGATCCGATTTCTGGGGTTCATACCATCTCCCCCCAGAGATGGACCCTGGACACTACGAGCTTACTAGGCAAAAGGGCAATCGGCTGAAACTCTCCCAGACAGTGGATCTCCGTGCGTACAATATCGCATCCGGGACGAAGCACTTGTATATCGAAAGAACCTTGAGCCCGGTACATGATCCTTTTTTCTTAAGCGGTCTCAAAGCCAGTATCTCCTGTGATTATATATTCGCAGGATATGAGCACGCGATCCGGCTCAGAGATGAATCGCCGGATCATATACTCAGCGAAGTGTGGTCGCTTGTACAGCTCAACCCCGGAGGTACACTGATCATTCCATCGATGCATCATGCGCACTACACTGATTATTTTGAACCGCTTTGCGACAATTTCTTTTCAAGTGGGAAGCACGTCTTTCAGATACGCATAACGGGAGACAGGCGGTTTAAAATCGGCCTCAAATCGCTGAGCGTCATAGGAAGGATGGGATACATCAATAGCCTTCCGGATGGACGAGTCTATATTATCATACGCGACTTTCGCAATGATCCGTCCGCTCTCTATTCTGAAGAACCTGTCAGTATGCCGGGCAACAGGGGTCATTCGATCCATGTGTACAATGACGGCGGTGCTCTTGGCGGCTTCGGAGAGATGGAATGCCACGGCAGCCCTGTGGGCACCGAGGCAGGAATGCTTGAATCAAACGATAGGATGTTGCTGTGGCTGTACATCGGAAAGCCGGACTGCATCCATAGGATCGCAGAAATGCTGCTTGGCGTAACTTCCCCGCTTCAATAAAACACCCGCATACGCTATAATGCCTTCCATGCTTTTGAAAGAGTTCGACCGGTACATCCGGGGTTTCCTTGCGATCGATGACATGGCGAGGACCGACAGTTCCATGAACGGCATACAGGTTGATCGGAAGAGCCAAGAGCTCAGGAAAGTGGCTTTCGCCGTGGACGCTTCGCTCGAATGCTTTCGACGTGCATGCGAATGGGGAGCCGATCTGGTCTTCGTGCATCACGGCCTGTTCTGGGGAAAACCCTTAAGTGTCCGGGGTGCGCATTACCGGAGGCTGGAATTCCTCATATCGCACGATATTGCGCTCTATGCAGCACACCTCCCGCTGGATATGCATCCGGAGCTGGGCAACAATTATATGATAGCGAAGATTCTCGGCCTGCAGGATATCAGCCCGTTCGGCGAGCACCGCGGATACAAGATAGGATTCAAGGGCGTGTTCGGCGAAACCAGGACTGTATACGAGGTAAAAAATCTGCTGACAGGGGAACACGATACTTCGTTCAGAATTTTGCCATTCGGGCCCGAAGCGATACGGAGTGTGGGGATCGTCGCTGGCGGAGCTCCCTATGAAGTCGAGCAAGCGATCGAAGAAGGGCTCGACCTGTATATCACGGGGGACAGTAGCCACAACATTTATCACCTCTGCCTCGAAAGCGGAATCAATGTGATATTCGGCGGTCACTATAAGACGGAGATTTGGGGCGCAAAGGAACTTACCAAGCGCGTGGCGCAGGAAACCGGCCTCGCTACCTGTTTCATCGATGTGCCTACTGGTTTGTAAGAAGGGAGAAAGCGTGAAGACCGATACGAAGACGAAACTGATTCCGTTTGTACTGACGTTGTGTATACTGATTGTCGATCAGATAACGAAAGCCCTTGTCGTGCATTTTATTCCGTATGCGGGCCCGTATAAACCTGCGAACGTGGCATTCTCTTTGGGCGGGGACTTTTTGCAGATCATCCACGCGAGGAATCTGGGCATAGGATTTAGCATAGGCAGAAATTCGCCGGAATCCCTGCGCCCCCTGCTGTTTACCGTTATCCCTGTCCTGATCCTGCTGGGACTCCTGATTTATTATTTCGTATCCAAAGAGTTCACGAAGCTGCAGCGCTGGGCCTTCACCGGCATACTGGGAGGAGGTATAGGGAACCTCATAGATCGGATTTTCAGGCCGGAGGGAGTGGTGGATTTCATCGACGTGAAATTCTACGGTATTTTCGGTCTCGCGAGGTGGCCGACTTTCAATATCGCGGATGCCAGCGTGGTAATCTGCGGGATTCTGCTCGTCATCACGCTTTTCTTTCAGAAGGGGAGAAGAACATGAATAAGAAAGTGAATACCGCTCTGTTCGTGCTCGGAGCGACGGTTGGAAACGTCATTGTCATGGCGATTCTTTTTTTCATACTCCTTTTTCTGGTGAGCCTTGTCATCCCGAAGAATGCAGCGGGAGGCGTAGTTACTATCGTTTTCACAGTCATCTTTTTTGCTGCGCTGGTAGGAAGTTATTTCATCTATCACGCTGTCATGAAATTCATTGCGAAAAAAGTGGACCTTGAAAAGTATTTTCATCCGATTTTCAAAAGCAGGAACAAGCGAACCTGAATCGCGGGTGTGGGCGCTTGTGCGTTCGCTTTCAATAGCCGTCCGACATAGCCCTGTTCTGGTCTTTCTTGTAGAGTTCCGTGTACACGAATCCGCGGTTTTTGAGCTTATCCTTGACGTCTTGCGGAAATGGAATATAGCGCCAGAAGATGTTTCGCACTTCCCGGTTGAGCTTCTGCTGCGCTTCGCTTTCCTTGGATATCCAGAGGATGTAATCCTGGATGAAAAACTCCCTCACATCTCCTTTGAGTTTTTGCTCCGAAAACCACTGGTAATAATATCCGGTGAGGCCTTCCTCCATCCAGTAATGCTGTGCTTTTTCTTTTGCTACCTGCCAGCGCAGATCCGCACATGCAGAAAGCACCGCTACGAGGAGATCTTTGGGAAACATGGGGATCGCAAGTCTGCCCCGGCTTGCCGCCCGGTTGTGGCGTTCGAAGGGTTCCCAGCATATGCCGGAATCGCCGTAGCACGGCAGGAGAATGATATGGGGAACGATTCTGTTCGTTTGCTGTTTGAATGTCCGTAAGAACAGCTCCGGGTCTAGTCCCTCGATAAAAGCGAGCATATTGATGATATTTTCCCGCGTCGCGATATCCGTTATTGCCGCACGAAAATACTGCTTCATGAGAATGGGAAAATGGTTTCCCTGCCTTCCCACGCACATCTTTGCCATCTGCCTGAGGGAATTGAGCTCATTTATGACCACTTTCCTGTCCACGACATCGATGTCGCCGAACTCGGAAGCTTTTTCCTGCATTTTCGCAATATTTCCCTGGATGTCGGCGATCTCGTTGAAACCGCGTTCCACTTCCTTGTCTTCTTTTGCGAGTTGCCGGAGTATATCGCTTATCTGATTCATGGCGAGTCGCTGGGATGCATTGAATGGGGCTTTCAATCCGCCCATATCCTCCCGTATGTCGTGCCGGAATATCTGTTCTGCTAAGTTTTTCAGCCTTTCTTCCAGAGCTTCGACTTCGTTCAGCTTGTTCCGCAAAAGGCCGAACGCGGCGTCTTTCTGCCCCTGAAGCTTTTCTCTATATTGAAGGATTTTCTGCTTGTCGTTTCGCTGCGAAACCTTCACTTCGTCAGTTGCCGAAGGATTTATGGAACCGGTGGCAACCTTTGTAAGCCATTCGTCCATGTAGTGAATGGGTTCCCCCGTGTTATTTTCGAATATGATGGAAGAGATAAGGGATTTCTGCTCGGGGGACAGGACCGAAGGCAACACCGCCCCATACCTGAACAAGAGCGTTTTTGGTACCGGTTTCGGTTCTATGGGAGAAGCCGCTATGGCTTCGAGGAAATTCCAGTACGCGGGTATGACCTTCCCCCTCCACATGGAACGTTCCTGCGGATCCTTGGCAGCAAGAAATTTGGAAAGAAATTCGTGGAGGCGCTGAGCCGCCTCCCCTCCGCCGGATAAAGCTTTTTTGTAGTATTCTTTGTCCTCGAATATCGGTTTAGGTTTGTCGGTGAGCTTCTCTATTTTTTTGAACGTTTTTATGGAAAGATCGACTGTTTCGGATTCGCTTTTTTTTGTTTTTTCGCTCGTACCGAACAGATCGTCGAAATCGGGACTCGCTTCCTGATCATCCTCGATGCCCATGAGCTCGGCGATTTCAGGATCCACTTCTCCCGAGAATATATTCTTCTCTTTGTCCACCGCATATTCCATAGGTATCAGGATTGGAGGTGACGGGACTTGAACCCGTGACCCCTTGAATGCCATTCAAGTACTCTAGCCAGCTGAGCTACACCCCCGATGCTTTTAATACTATAGGGAGACCTATGATGTGTCAAGCCGATATGATATAATGCGCGCTGTTTCGAAAGGAAAGGCATGCTGTATCTTATTCCCCTGCTCGCAGGTTTTGCGCCATTGATACTCGGAGCGAACTGGCTCGTGGACGGTTCCGCTTCCCTCGCTCAAAAAGCGAATATTCCAACTATTGTCATAGGGCTTACGGTCGTGGCTTTCGGAACTTCCACGCCAGAGTTTGTGGTGAATGTGTTTGCTGCAGCGAATGGCACAACAGAGCTCGCTCTCGGGAACGTTCTCGGAAGCAATATTGTGAATATTTTTTTCATACTCGGCATTTCCGCGCTCATATATCCTATCGCAGTGAAACGGAATACCGTGTGGGTCGAAATTCCTTACAGCCTCCTTGCAGCGGTTCTTCTCGCCCTATGCGCAAACGATGCTCTGCTCGACGGAAGAAATTTTTCCGAGCTTTCGAGGATCGACGGTCTTGTGTTTCTCGGTTTTTTCGTCATTTTCATGTACTACACCTACAACCTCATGAAGCAGGGAAGGAGCGAGGAAGAGGTGGAGATAAAAAACTACTCGGTGAGGAAATCCGTCATATTCATTGTTTTCGGGATTGCAGGGCTTATTATCGGAGGAAGGCTGATCGTATTCGGAGGCGTGGAAGTCGCGCGGAGAATCGGTCTGGGAGAACGTTTCATAGGTCTTACAATCGTTTCGGTAGGAACCTCGTTACCCGAACTCGTGACCTCCATAGCGGCTGCTAGGAAAAGGAACACGGACATCGCTGTAGGAAACGTTGTTGGGTCGAATATATTCAATACGTTTTTGATCCTCGGCGTAAGCGCTGTCATCACTCCTATCAGCCTGCAGAAAGGTGCAGCCGCTGATTTGCTCGTCAACATACTGTCAAGCCTGCTCCTTTTCGTGTTCGTATTCCTCGGAAAACGAAGAACCTTGAACAGATGGGAAGGATGTGTGTTTGTCACGGTATATGTGCTCTATATGTTGTATCTGATTTCGGGGTATACTGTTTTACATGAGGCATTATTATGAATCGAAGAACAATTACCGTACATGAGCTTTCGAAACCGTATCCTTCGATATATGGAGCCCCTGTTGTGGACAAGGTGGATACCTCCATATTCTTCGAAACCTATTGCCACGATTGTATAGGGAATCCAATGTGTTCGGATTCTTGCTGTGCATACGGAGAGGATGTGGATTTTGTCCACTACGAACGGCTGATCCTTCATGCTGCTGCGATCGAATCCTATACAGGGATACGCCGGAACGGATGGTTTACGGAACAGTGGGTTTTGGATGGAGAGGTTCCGGGCGGCAAATACACCCGTACTCGTGTGGAAGACGGATTATGCGTATTCGTGAATAGGAAAGGAAGGGGCTGTATGATCCACAGCTACTGCCTGGAGAACGGTCTGGATTTTCAGGAATTGAAACCGGTAGTCGGGTGCCTGTTTCCCCTAACCTTTGATAAAGGAATGCTCAAACCCGCGGATGAAATAAGCGGCAAGTTCATAGAGTGTTACGGCGGTGGAACGATTCTGTTCCATGGTGCAAAGAACGATCTCCTTTATTATTTCGGCGGGGAACTTGTGGCCGAATTGGAACGCATAGAAGCAGACCAGTAGGAAATGCCATGGAGAGAGTGGCTTCGCTCATCCGGAAACACCTGGCTCGGGAGGACACGGTATTCGTTTTTCCCTCGGAAATAGTCGCATCATTCTGGCGAAGGAAATCGCTTGCCTATCCACATCCGAAAGCCGTATTGCAGGACAGATTCATATCCTGGGACAGTTTCAAGGAAGCTCTCATTTCAGGCGACAGAGCGGAACGGCCCGTCAATACGATTACGAGGACGCTGTTCTGCGAAAGCATTCTTGCGGAAAACAGCGAGACCGCTTTGTTTTCGACGCTCATACCGGAAGATTACAAATATAACTCCGGATCTTTTTTAAAGACGTTAAGGGGAATACTACCTTCCTTGAGAGCCTTTCTGCTTGCTGCAGAAAGTTCCACACTGGATAGCGGCCTCCTTTCCGATTTGTCGCTTCTGCGGACGAGGTACGAAGCTTTTCTGGAAGAGAACCGCCTTTATGAACCGATGTACGAATCCCCTTCTGTATCCGCTGCCGCTCCTTCCTATATCGTTTTTTTCCCCGAAGTCCTCGAAGATTTCTCTGAATTCGAAAGCTTCCTGCATTCCTGCAACCGAGTTTCGCTCGTAAAGGCCGGAAAATCGGCAGTACCGGAACTGCTCAGATTCGCCAATGTGAGGCAGGAAATCCGTTGGCTCCTTGTGAAGATCGGGGAGCTTCTCGATGCTGGCGTGCCGTATATGGATATCGCGATTACGGTTCCCGGCATGGATGCGCTCGAAACGCCGCTCCTTTCGGAAGCGCAGCTCAGGGATATCCGTCTCGATATGCGCAAAGGTCGACCGCTGCTCTCCTATCCTTCAGGAAGGTTTTTCCAGCTCCTCGAAGAACTTCATTCGTCGGGGTATGCCCTCGATGCCATGAAGGCACTGTTTCTCAATGCGGGGTATCCCTGGAAAGAACGGAAGCTCTGCAGGACCCTCATACGGAAAGGAATAGCGGCGTCGTGCATAAGAAACTATCGCAGAGGCGGGAAAGAGATCGATCTGTGGAAGCGGTGCTTGAAACCCGTTCCGGGAGAACACGGCGATACGCAGGAGTTATACGAATTTTACCTCAAACTGAGAAAAACGGTGACCGGCATCGTCGAATCGAAGGATGCAGCGGACCTGAAGAAGCGACTTCTCGCGTTTTCGGGGATGTTTTTCGAGCCTGAATCGTGGGATCGTACGGAATCCATGGTTTTTCAATATGCTTTGGATATTGTCGACGAAATAGCGCATACGGTTCGGACGCTTCCCAGAGTCCCAGATTACGCACCGTTTCGTCTTTTCTTGAGAATTTTGAAGGAAAAAGTGTACGTGAAACGTTCAGAGCACCCCGGAATTCCCGTATACGATTACCGGGTTTCAGCAGGAATATATCCAAAATATCATTTTCTCATCAATGCTACGCAAGAAAACACGAGAGCGAGACGTCCCCGCTTTCCATTTCTAAGTCAGGATCAACAGAATTTGCTTGGGTTCGATGACCGTGACCTTTCGAACGAATTCCTCGACCTGTACTGCATGTCCGGAGAGGAGGTATTCGTAACTTGCAGCAGGGAGAATTTCGAATCCGCACAGCTCGCAGCCGGCTATTTTATAACCGCAGGGCGGCTTCGCGATTTCGAAACGTATGAAGAACTCTGCAATGCTGACGCCTATTCCGCCGAACAGGAGCTCTGGAGAACGGGGCGAAGCAATCTTGTCGCGTTGTTCCCTTTGCAGAGGCGGGGTCTCGATGCTGCGCTTGGCACGGCGTTCAGGGAAAAGGCGGACGACTTCGGCAGCGATGTCATGGAGGACAGCGGGTTGCGGAAAATGCTCGAAGAACGGCAATCCGAAAGAGACTACATTAGGGTTTCCGCCACCGCATTGAGCGCATATGCCCATTGTCCTTTCTCATACCTGTTCACGCAAGTGCTCGGCGTTTCGGAGGATGTGTATGAAATCCAGTTCGAGAACAGTTTGTTGGAAGGCACGATCATACACAGGATACTTCAGTTTTTGTTCGAGCGCATCAAACAGGAGACCAAAAGGTACCAACCCGAAAAGCTTTACCTCTATCGAGAGTTCCTCCGCGATGCTGCACGTCGAGTGTTCATGCTCACGGAAAGGGAAGGATTTCCCCTCGTGGAGCCCGCATGGACTTCGTGTAGACGTTCGATACTGGAAGCGTTAGACGCATTTATAGATGTCGAGGCGAAGGAATATCCCGATTATTCAGTCGTGTCTACGGAAACGGAATGGCGCTCTCAGGAAGACGAGGAGCGGATGATCGTGACAGGACGCATCGACCGCATTTCGGAGAAGGATGGAGCATACGTTCTCGTAGACTACAAAAGAAACTCAATACCGAAGGACAGCGAAATTGAAGGGTACAGTGAAGATCTTCGTCATTTCCAGATTCCCCTCTACGTTTTCCTCGGAAGACGGCAGGGGCTTGATATCGATAAGGCATCGTACTATTCGGTAGAAAGGCAAGCTTACCGCCATGTGTATGAGAGAAGCGGATCCAACGTTCCGCTCGATTCGGAAAAGATCGACGTTCTTGTGGAACTGACTCTTTCGAAGGCGAAAGAATTCGTTGCGGGCGTACGGAATGGCAGGTATTCTATTCCCAAAGAAAGGGTCGTTACGGAAGGCTGTGGCACATGCGGGCTCAGAAGGGTGTGCAGGATCAAATTCGTGGTGAGGTGAAACGTGGCTGATAAGGCGAAAGCCGAAAAACGCTTCGACGCATACCAGGAGGCAGCTGTCACTTGCCTCAGAAATGCTGTAGTTTCCGCCGGCGCTGGCACCGGCAAGACGAGCGTGCTCGCAGATCGGTACATACGGCTCATCCGGCAAGGCGCCGGTGTGGAGAACATTCTCACGCTTACGTTCACGAGAAAGAGCGCGTCGGAAATGTATGAACGTATTTACAAACGGCTTTCGGAAGACAAGGACGATCCTGTAGTCAAAGCGGAACTTGCCAAATTCGACAAGGCGCAGATATCCACGCTCGACAGTTTTTGCTCCCACATCGTGAAGAACTCGTGCAAGGACTTCGGCATTCCTTCGGATTTCGCAGTGGACAATGAAGCTGTCCGCAGGCTGGCGGAAGAGGAAGCGCTTGCCTTTGTACTGGAAAAGCAAGATGATCCTGCGTTGAGAGAGTTTCTCCACAGAAACGGTTTTGTCGAAACATGGAAGAGTTTTTTCGCATCGCTCGCGCATACACATTTTTCTCTGGCTGAGCCGATAGATTTCGACCGAACCTTCGAGATCCAGAACCGATTACTCAGAGACGCGCTCGATAGGGCGGCGGGGACGCTCTCTGAATCGTTTCAAAGAATATGTTCTCTTCCAGATATCGACATAACATGCATACGGACGAACAAAGAAGTCGCTGCTTCTCTCATAGGCCTTCTTTCCGAGCGGACGGATATCGAAAGCCTCAAGAGAGGATTGGAGAATCTGAAGTTCAACAAACAGTGGGGGGGCAGCAAGAAGCCGGAAGTGCAGGAACTCAAATCTCTGCTCGAGGCGGCGGAAGCAGCTAGGGACACTATTGTCGAAACTGCGGGCACGCTTCTCGAAGCGGATTCCATGCGGCACATCTTCGCCCTCTGCTCCGAATTCCAGGAGCGATTTCTCGTGAGCAAGCGCGCTGCAGGAACTTTGAGCTTTCACGACGTTATGTCCATGGCGGTGAAGATTCTTCTCTCAAACACATCACTGCGGAGGTACTACAAAGAGCGGTTCCGATATGTCATGATCGACGAATTTCAGGACAACAACCGCACGCAGAAGGACTTGCTATATCTCATCGCAGAGCGCATGGACAAAGAGCGCTCCTTCGTCCCTGATGCATCCGAGCTCGAGAACGATAAGCTGTTTTTTGTCGGAGATGAGAAACAGTCGATTTATCGGTTCCGAGGAGCGGATGTGAGCGTGTTCAGACATCTGAAAGAAGAAATCGAAATGAACGGCGGCGTATCTTTGGAACTCCGAACGAACTACAGGAGTATGCCCGGCCTCATCGATTTTTTCAATGCTGTGTTTCCCCGAATCATGGCTGATGCACAAAACGATTACGAAGCGCGCTACGACGGTTTGACCGCCGGCTCGGGCAGCCGGAATTTCGAACCGTTCATAAAAGTGTTCTACAAACCGTACGACAAAGACAAGCATGATGACACGCTCGATGCCGATATGGCAGAGGCGTACCACATAGCGCGTTTTATACACGAAAGCGTGAAGAAAGGGACTCTTTCTGTATGCGACGAAACTGGCACAAGGTCTGCAGATTACGGGGATTTCGCGGTACTCCTGCGTTCGACCGGAAACCTTGTGAAATACGAACGCATGTTCAGGCTGTTCGGCATTCCGTATACCACGGAGAATGTCCGTAGTCTATTCCTCGAAGCATTGCTCAACGACATGTATAATCTTCTCCAAGTGCTCGTGTACCCTGAAGACAAAACGTCGTACGCAGGGCTTCTCAGATCCCCTCTGGTCAATGTCTCCGACTCGACTCTTGTGCGGCTTCTGCTCGCAGGTGGACTGCCTTTCGAAGGTACCGTATCCACGGAAGAAGACAGGGAAAAGTTCGAGGCAGGGAGAATCATGTACGAATATCTGAAAACCAAAGTCGACCAGGTGCCGATCGGTGAGCTGATTTTCGATATATTCTACACGTTCGGATACAGGTATTTCCTCCTGAAGAATCCTTCGTATCACGGATATCTCGAATATTATGATTATTTTCAGAAACTTGCAGGTAATGCCGATGCCAAAGGAATGTGCCTCGCCGACTTTCTCGACGAAATCCGCCCTTTCCTCGGCAGCTACGAAAAGCTCGACGAGCTCGAAATTCTCAAGGAAGAAGCGAAGGGTGTGGAAATTATGTCCATCCATAAATCCAAAGGTCTGGAATTCCCGATCGTCATCTGTGCGAACAGCGGGAATATGGGGAGGACCCGCGGACTCGGCGATTCGCTTTACTATTTTTCTCCGGAGTACGGTCTTACCATCAATACGACCGAAAGGAAAAACCCTGCAGGAGGAAAAAAGAGATACAACTATTTTTATCGCCTAAGCAAAGAGGAAGACGGAAAAAAGGAACTTGCCGAAACGAAACGCCTCCTGTACGTCGCGCTTACCCGGGCTAAAAACCACCTCGTTGTGTCCGGGGTCCACAACAACAGGAACCGAACAGCCGAGGGGGTTCTCCTCAATATGGTATTGCGCGCTCTGAGTTCGGAATTCAGGGAGAATCCGGAGAACGATCCTGCGCTGACACCGTTTATCGAGAAAATTCCTGATATCCCTGTAGAATACGGCCGTAGGCCCGTAGGCGGTAGGTACTCGCCCGATATAGGCGGTTTCGAACAGTTATATGCGGCATTGCCGGTCATAGAGCGGAATATGCCCAGGATCGAATACAGCGCCACGGAACTGAATGCGGTGTATCAAAGCGGCGGAGAACCCGAAGGCTGCTATGAGGCGCTTCCCTCTCTCGAATGCGATGCTTTCCTCGAGTCGGAAGAGCTTGCAGAGGCTTTTGGAACGCTTTGTCATGCGCTGATCGAACAGAGGATACTGACCGGATCATACGCTCCCGGATCGCTTTCCAGAGCTGTGACAAGCCGGTTTCCGGAACAGTTTCTGCATCAATGCATATCTTCCGCCATTTCTCTGAGCGACAAATTTTTCGAATCGAACTTGTGGACACAAGTGAAGGATGCAAAAAGGAAAAAAACGGAGCTGGCGTTTCTGTATAGGCATGAGCTTGCAGGAACACGGTCTCCGTACGGGTACCGCCTCATAAGCGGGAAGATGGACCTATTCTGCGAGACGGAAACTGCTGCATACGTCATAGACTTCAAAACCGATAAGGTGTACAAACCCCATGAGTACGATGCACAGATGAAAATTTATACGTGTGCCGCGCAGGAACTTACCGATAAAGATATTGAGGCGTACGTTTTTTATCTGCGGAGTTGCCGTGCGGTCAAGTGTGATGAGGGCATATCTCTCGATCGGATATTCGACGGAACAGCATGAAATGAGGATATGACATGGATTTCCCTTCGGGTACGGTATCATCGGTCATCGTTTCGGAAAAAGTGCGGGATTGGGTGTCGTTTCCGGAATCTTCTCCAGTGCCAGTGTTTGTAGAAATCGATATCGTGGAAAAAGTTCTTGGTCTTATACAGGAAAGCCGCGGTAAGACGATTCTGCTGCTTCTTTTCATCACCATAGAAGATACGACACGCGTTGCAAATTTTCTGTCGAGTTTTGCATCGAAAGCTCTACTTTATACGTTCGTTGTCATATCCCAACGCGGAGATTCCTCCCTGCGGTTGCCTTCCATTTCCGCATTCAGAACGAGCAGAATATCGAAACCCGAATTCAATTTTCTCATGGATCAGGCTTTTCACGGGCTTCTGGAGAATAGCAAATCGGCAATCCGAGAAGATGCCGAAACCGTCTCGGTCATGGATTCCAAGAAGGATCAGGAAGCGCTTATAAACATCGGGAGGTCCCTTTCCATCGAAAAAGATCCGGATAAGCTCTTGCGTACTATTCTCTATCTCAGCAAGAAAATCACCGGAGCGGATGCAGGGAGCATCTTTCTCGTGATTCCTGGGAGAGCCGGAGAAAAACTTCTCAAATTCGCGTATTCGCATACATTCTCGAAAACGTTGAAATACGAAGCATTCACCATGCCGCTGAACACCACGTCCATAGCAGGGTATGTTGCGGTGACGGGGAAGCTTCTGAATATCCCCGATGTATATAAGCTTACGAAGGACGATCCGATTTCTTTCAATCCCACGTTTGACAAGAATTTCGGGTATCGGACGAAATCCATGATTGTTGTCCCTATGCGGAACCATCTCGACGAGATTATCGGCGTCATACAGCTCATCAACAGCAAGGAGTGCAAGGATAAGGCAGGTGAATATACCGGCAATGAGGCATACGAGATACATCTTGAAACTCCGGAAGATTTCGAGGAGAAAGTGATTCCCTTCGATCCGCGGTACGAATCCCTTATGGAAGCAGTAGCAGGGCAGGCAGCTGTCGCAATAGAAAACAATCGAATGATAAAACAGATAGAAACCCAGTTCGAAGAGTTCGTGAAGGCGTCGGTAACTGCAATAGAATCCAGAGATCCTGCGACATCCGGCCATTCGTTCCGGGTAGCGGATATGAGCGTAAAGATCGCGAAAGCCATATCCGCAGCAGAGGAAGGGGTCTTCGCAGATGTGGTTTTCTCGAACATCCAACTCAAGGAATTGGAGTTCGCGGCGCTCCTGCACGACTTCGGTAAGGTATATATCGATCCGTCGGTGTTCATGAAAGGGAAAAAACTGTTTCCGAAAGATTTCGAGAATACAATGCTGCGGCTGAAATTTCTCTATCGGACCATCGAGCTTAAGTATGCCGCACTCGTGTCGAATCTGAGAATAGAAGGAGACGGTAAAGCGCTCGACGATGCGTTGCGCGAACGGGATGAAAGGCTTCTGCTACTCAGAAACATCATGGATAAGATCAGGGTTCTCAACGAACCGACCGTGCAAGCCGTGGCTCCAGAAGAGGAAATCCGTTCGATTCTTGCTTCGGCTTCCCTGCTCGAAGGTTCCGATCTGCAAGGAACTCCTATTCCGCTGCTCACAGAGCATGAAATCGTAAATTTCAACATCCGCAGAGGAACGCTGAACGATGCCGAACGGGCGGAAATCCAGAGCCATGTCGTGCATACTTACACCTTCGTGAGCAAGATACCCTGGCCCGATGAATACAAGAACATACCGGACATAGCGAAAAAACATCACGAAATGCTCGACGGTTCGGGATATCCCGACGGCCTGTGCGGAAAGGAAGCGATTCCGCTTCAGGCGCGGATCATGGCTGTTGCGGATGTATACGATGCGCTCGCTGCGAAAGATAGGCCGTACAAAAGCGCAGTGCCTACCGAAAAGGTTCTCGCAATCCTCAAGGAAGAAGCCGAACGTTCCAAGCTAGATCGGGATATCGTCGAGCTTTTCATGAAAGAGCGCCTGTACGAAAGCGGATAATCGGGTTCTTTCTCCAGTTGCAAAAAACGTAAGATCGTCTGCCCTATCATCTAGTAGCATCACCCTGCATCGAAATACGATTGGGGTACCGCGATGCTTTTTGCTGAGCCTTGAGCAGAAGCGGGCCGATAAGATCGAATAGCCAGCCGAAACACAGCTCGAACCACGGAACGATGCAGAGAATATGAGGGACATATGCCACGCGTTTCGGTCTTTTCAGTACCGCACGAACCGTATGCGCAACCGCATCGGGTTTTATTCCAAGCCGCTTTGCCGGCATCCGCATATTCGCAGAGGAGGATGCTTTTTCGAAAAAATCTGTGATCACGGCGCCGGGTTTGATGATCGATATATGTACATTCGTTCCTCGCAGCTCTCGGTACAGAGCTGTGGTCAACCTGTCCACAAAAGACTTCGTCGCACTGTACAGGGCGATTCCCTGGCTCGGGAGGTTTCCCGCAACCGAACCGATGTTGATGATGTGGCCGGAATCGCGTTGTTTCATTTCTTTGAGATACAGAAGGGTGAGCTGGAGCACCGCCCCGGCGTTCACCTCGAGCATCCGTTTCGCCTCTTCCCAGCTCATATCGAAACCGTATCCGTACCAACCCACTCCCGCACAGTTCACGAGGACATCTGGTCTGCCGAGCTGCATCCGCACAGTTTCGAACACTTTCATCCGTTCAGCCTCTTTTGAGAGGTCGGCGTCCACTACGAGAACCGCCGGGCTCACCGATTTGATTTTTTCGGCTGCCAGTTCCAGCTTCTCCCTGTTTCTGGCTACCAGTGCAACTTTCATGCCGGAGGAAGCGAGTTCCTGGGCTATGGAAAGACCGATTCCGCTCGAAGCGCCCGTGATAACCGCCACGTTTCCCTTGAGACTTTCAGCAGTTGTCTTTGCAGAGGCATAGTAAGGCGAACGGCTCACAAGGAACCGCATGATGAGGGGTTTTGCGATACGTATGAACGGCAGCAAAGGACCAAACGTGTTCCGGATATCCTGTTTGTAATCTTCCAGCGTGTGCCGCTGAAAATGCAAGAGCCGTTCGCTTTCCCTCGTATCCATCCAATCTGTTGAGAATGGTGCTGTGCCGAATGCAGCTTTCGGAGGCATGTCCAGACCGTATGTTTCTACGATGTGGCGTACAAAATCTCCATAGCGGAAGCGGCATGATTCTCCTCCGCCCAGAAGCAAAATTCTATTCCATGCCGCATCGCATTCTAAGGCATTCGCTATGGCCGTCGCAATGTCTCGTTGATGTATATATTCGATCCTGTTTTCTATCGGCACATCGAACATCCCCCTGTCCAGTATAAGCCGCACCGGAAGCGATACGGCGAATCGGAATACGATCCAGGACAGGCCGGAGTTCCGTATCATAGTTTCACACAGGTACTTCTGCCGTGCATATTGGTCTTCCGGTTCGGGCTCTTCCTGTGCGGTACGGGGAGGGGCTTTATGCTGCGTGTTTCCATACACATGGACGGAAGATGAAAAAACGATCTTCGAGGGCGAAC
>CAZWAS010000066.1:20973-22287 GCA_964631915.1 uncultured Spirochaetales bacterium
CGTACCTCCGACGTTTATTGCTTCCGCAGCATCTCTGTTTCTCGTCGTACCCAGACTCGGTACGATAAACGCGAGGTGCACAACGGCATCGGCTCCCTTTGCCGCTTTTTCGACGTCCTCGCGGGAACGGATATCGCCCCAGTATAGCTCGACGAGCCCTCTACCACCTCCGAATCTGTGCGCGATTTTTTCGTTGTGCCTTGTTCTGATGTCGAAACATCGCACCCGGTGTCCGCGGGAAAGCAGCTCTTTCAGAACAAACGTTCCTATGTTTCCGAAAGCTCCGGTGAGCAGTATGGTCATATGAGCTCCTTTTTCTTCAGACCATTTAGTATGATCCGCAATCCGTCATGGGCTTTCTGTGTCCAATCCACGCTTTTCGGCAGGAGCAGGCTTTGGAGGAGAAGGCCGATTGCAAAAGAAACTATGACGTTTGCAGCTTCTCCAGGATCGACGGCGTCTATGGTCCCTTCTTCTACGCCTCGCTTCATGAGATTCACGAAAAGCTCGTAATATTTCGCATACGGGCGCATAGCGGCATCTCTGATTTCCTGTTCTCGGATCGCTTTGCCCCAAAACTCGAGGAAGAGGGGGAGGTTTTGGTCTGCGATCTCAAACACTTGTCGCATCATCGACGCCATGCTCAGCAACCCTTCTGGCACAGAATCCGCTTCTTTTCCGATCGCAAGCAGTTGTGTTTCGAGATCGGAAAGCCAGATTTCCATCAATTCCACGAACACTGCATGTTTGGAGGCGAAATGATGGTAGAAAGCTCCTTTGCTTATCTCCGCCTGTTTGCAGATTTCCGCTACGCCTGTGGCGTCATATCCGGATCTGGCGAAACTCGCTTCAGCCGCAGACAGGATGTCTTTTCGCGTTGCCTCCGCTCGTTTTTGCATGGCGTGCTCCTTTCTTCAGAAAAAACATACCAACCGTTCGGTATTTATTCTATCGCAATTCTCCCTAATGTTCAAGTAAAAACGGCGTTTCCGCACAGAAAAGGAAAACCAGAGCTTTGCAGTGCGGGTGGCATATGCGATTAACAGAAGAGAAACACTATGCTTGTATGGCGGAAAAAAAGGAAGAGACCATGTCAGTTTCGCGATTCGGCACTTCGCATAGGCTCTCTCTGTCGGCAGTTCTGACTCTCGTGAGCAGCGTTTGCTTTTTCATGATCGCTTCGAGGAGTTCTTTATCCCCGGAGGGAGCCTGTTGCTGGCATTTCAAGGCATTCGAGAGCCGAGCGAGCCTGAAAGCGGTTACAAGTTGTCCGGTCGTGAGTGTCCCGTTCCACGGATAAGCGGAGGAGCCTGC
>CAZWAS010000067.1:0-14007 GCA_964631915.1 uncultured Spirochaetales bacterium
AGCGTGTATGGTTCCGGTTTCGGAAAACAAGACCGCTTTGCAGCCAGTGGTCCCGATGTCTATGCCGAGAATGCTCATGGTTCAGTCCTTTTTTACGTTTTCATAAAACATACTCGACAGAAATTGACCTGTCAATGAAATTACCGCGTACTCGCCATTGCAGCGCGGGGTTGGATGCCGGCAGCGAGTGCAGAGAGGGATAGCGGAGCGGTCACCGCATGCAGTTCTGCAGGCGCTGGCGCCGAAGACTGTCCGAGCACGGATGGCCGTTCCGCTTTCCCTCTCTCTGTTTCTCCGCTGCTGAAAACCCTTGTGGATCGGAATGTCCGGATATATAATAAACATGTTTGTTATGAACGATCTGCGATATCTGAAGAATTGGATCTACAAAAACACCTCAGCAGGAGTCGTCGACAACCAGTATAAACGGATGCTTGAAGAGTTCGAGCAGTTTTTCATTTATGTGTTCAACTACAGCAAGGATGGAATCAGCATCCTCGATCTGGAACTGAATATCTTGGGTGTCAACCATGCGATGGAGCGGTGGTACGCACATAAGAAACCCTTTGTGGGCGAAAAATGTTACAGGGTTTATCATGGAAGGGAAGAGCCGTGCGTGGATTGTCCCACGCTGGAATCCATAAAGACCCAAAAGGCAAAAATCGGTATTGTGACGTATGAAGGACCGACACAGCAAGCGACGGGAACGCAGAAGCTCTCCGTGTTCCCGCTGTTCGATGACAGGAAGAATATGTTCGGTATCATCGAATACGTCAGAAATATTTCCGAACGGAACAAAGAAAAAGAGATATTCGAAAATCTGAAAAAGCGGCTTTCCTATCAGAAGCAGACGCTCCGCGAGCAGGAGGTTGCGCTCAAGGTGCTCATGAAACGCGAAGAGCGCGATGAAAAAAAACTCGCTGCGCATATAGCTTCCAACATGAACATGCTCATCACTCCGATCATCGAAAATTTGAAAATCAAATTGAAGGGGTCGGACGCATACGATCAGATTCTCCTTCTCGAATCCCATCTGGACGATATCCTTTCTCCGTTCACAAGAAAACTCATGGTACAGTGCAGCAATCTTACGCCGAGAGAGGTACAGATAGCTGCTTTGGTGAAAGAAGGGAAGACCACGAAAGAGATCGCGGACCTCTGTTCCATATCGACGAAGGCGGTGGATTTCCACCGTATGAACATCAGAAAAAAGCTGAAGCTCACCAATGAACGGATGAACCTCCAGTCATATCTCCTCGAATTCTAGGTTTTCCCTAGGGTTACCCTTGATAATTCCTGTTATTTCGCGATTCGAATTTCGGCCTTACTATGAATCGAAATACAATACAAAGATTGCGGAAAACGGGGAATTTGTATCGAGACTTCGACTTTCCGTGTTTTCCCACCGAAAGCAAGGAGAAAACGATATGGCAGATGTGAGTAATTTGTTCAAACCGATCAAGATCGGTACGAAAACGTCGCAAAACAGGTTCGCGATCAATGCGATGGAATGCTGCGATGCGGACGAAGAGGGGAATCCCTCCGAAAAGACTTACAGGCGGTACAGAAGGTTGTTCGAAGGCGGAGCAGGCGTCGTCGTGCTCGAAGCTATTACCATCACCTACGAAAACCGGAGCAGAAAATATCAGCTGAGCATCATGCCTCACAATCAAAAGGCGCTCACAAAATTCGTCAAAGAGATGAAAAGCGTGAACGATAAAACGCTGTTCATCTGGCAGCTCACCCATTCCGGGGAAATTAGCCACCCCGAGTTTTCCAAACGTGTCTGTGTAAAACCCCTTCCCGGATTCGGAGGAGATCTGCTTTCGGAGGATGATGTCAAGAAAATCATCGATCAATTCGTGTTGTCGGCAAAAATCGCCCACGATGCAGGTGCGGACGGCATAGACTACAAGAACTGTCACGGCTATCTCATGTCGCAGTTCCTGCGTCCCTACAACGACAGAAAATGGAAATACGGTGGGTCCTGGGAAAACAGGACACGGGTGACTTTCGAAGTGTACGAACGGATCATGAAAGAGATCAACGATCCGAATTTCATCGTTGGTTCGAAAGTCTCCATCTGGGAAGGATTCCCTGGAGGACAGGGAAGCGCAGGTCCCAATTCGCCGATCATGGACATCACCGAATCCCTGGCATTGGTGAAAGGCATGGAGGAGCGCGGCGCGAAGTTCATCCTTGTATCAGCAGGCTGTCCTTCCATCACGCTCGCGCTTTCGCAGCCCGACAGAAACATTCCGGACGATGTGTACCTCCATTTCACATTCCAGAAAGCCGTCCGCGATGTGCTGAAACCGGAAACCGTGGTCATAGGTTCCGCGTATTCGGTTCTCAACAACGGGAAGAACAAGCTCAAGGCAGTGAACAGAGAAGAAAGCTCCCTGCTGTACTGGGGCAACAAAAATATCGCAGACCGCGTGACCGACATGATCGCTTTGGGAAGGCAGTCCCTCGCCGACGGTCAGATCCCTGCAAAGCTCTCTGCGGGAAAAGAGGATGAGATCAAATGGTGTACTGCCTGCGACAACTGCATAGAGCTGCTCATACGGCAGCGCAATGTCGGATGCACCACCTACGATAAGGAGTATGCCGCGGCGCTTCAGGAAATACGGCGTCAGGAAGGTTTACTCAAGGAAAAACATACGTGATGATGGTTCATAATTAGGGCGGGCGCGTAAGCGCCCGATTGTTTTTCAGTTGCAGGAAAGGGGCTTGTGCATGAGTATTCGAACAGTGAGGAAACAGCAGTTCCGATCGAGCGAAGTGGGGATATCCGTGCTTGGACAGTCCTCGGCGAAGGCAGCAGGTCGCCTGCGGACCTGCACGCGGTAGCCTGCACTTCTCTCGATGGATATAGCATATATTCATCGCACTGTTTAAAGCCCCAGTTCGAGCTCCTATTCCGAAAAAAGTTGACAAACAGGAATTCTATGATATCATAATTTTTAATAAAACCGGTTCCATATGAATTAATACATATGCGGTTGTCTAAAAATATTACATGTATTTTGATAACTATATGTAATATAAATAATTAATGGTGTTGTTTTCTTTTTGTGATGTGTTTTTGATGAGAGGAATTGCATACAATAGAACCGGTTCCAGTAATTGTGCTTTGTGCACACGGATTTGCGGTACAGGCGAAGGTGGAGCGTGAAGGTTACTATTAATGAAATTGCCAAAATCACGAATGTTTCGAAGAGCACTATCTCGAGGGTGTTGAACGAAAGCGGCCCGGTATCCGAAAGAACAAAGAAAACAGTACTCGATGCTGTGAAGGCCTTACAGTATCAGCCGAACGAAATCGCCAGAAGCCTCGCCATGAAACGGACGAAGACTCTCGGCCTCATAGTTCAGGATATTCGTAACCCCTATTATGCGAATGCGTGCTGGTATACGGAACGGATATTCAGAAAATTCGGATATACGACGTTCATCTGCAATGCAGATAACGACCCTAAAACCGAAGAATCCTTTCTCAATACCATGCGGTATCGCAATGTGGACGGAGTCCTCTGTATAGGAATTCAGGAGAATGCCACGAGCATCGTCAATTTCAAGGCGAAGGAAGATATACCGCTTGTGATTGTGGATAGGGAAGTAGAACTGAACGGCAGCAATATCCCCACGGTGACTTTGGACAATGTGTACGGTGGTCAGCTCGCAGTCGAATATCTGTTCAGCCTCGGCCATCAGAAAATTGCATTCCTCACGTCGGATTTCACCGAAGCCGAACGCCTGCGTTTTACCGGCTATCAGTTGGCACACAAGAACAGAGGACTATCGCTGGATAGCAGCTGCATAATACGGCAGAGCGAAGAGTTATGGCACAAGGGTTCATGCGAGGCGCTGTTCAAACTACTCCACGGAAGGAATAGACCGAGTGCATTATTCGCATCCAACGATTACAAAGCTGTCAGGGTCCTGAGGATTCTCCGGCAAGCCGGTGTGCTCGTGCCGGATGATATTTCCGTAGTCGGTTACGACGATATCGAAATCGCTTCCCTGGTTCATCCTGCCTTGACAACCATACATCAGCCCATAGACAAAATGATCGAGATCGGAGCGAAAATGCTGATGCATCTGATCACGAAAAATAACGGCGAAGAGGAGAAGAGCGAACGAGGGGGGCAGAACAAGCTGAGGCCCTGGCTTGTGGAACGGGAATCCACGAAACGTATACGGTAGCAGAAAAGGAGAGTATGAGGCATACGTTGTATGCTTCTAAAAAATAGCATGCAGCGAAGTTTGATGAGGAGGCATCATTCAGAGCTCTTTCGTTGAATTTTTATGCTGCAAAAAAAATAAGGAAAGGAGAACAGACATGAAAAGCAAAGTATTGATGATCCTGTGCATGGTACTGCTCGTCACCGCAGGGCTCTTTGCTGCCGGTCAGAAAGACGGCGCAGCCGCAGGAAAGAAAGATGCGGCACAGCAGTTCATCACGATCCACTGGGCGCAGTGGGCACCGTCCGATTACCTTCAGAAGCTTTCTGACGATTTCACCAAAGAGACAGGCATAAAGGTCATTGTCGAGCAGACCCCCTGGGAAACATTCGTCCAGAAGTACAATGTCGAAATGGTGGCAAAATCAAGCGCATGGGACATCATAGTCGGCGACAGCCAGGATGTCGGAAACATGGCGACGGCAGGTCACTATGTGGAACTCACGGACTGGATGAAGAAAAACGGCGTTGACAAGAATTTCACACCCGCTTCTCTGACAGCATACGGCGAATGGCCTAAAGGATCGAACAGATGGTACGGTCTGCCGGTGGAAGGCGACGCTCTCGGTTGGGCATATAGAAAAGACCTCTTTGAAGACCCGGCGAACAAGAAGGCCTTCAAGGAGAAATTCGGATACGATCTCGATGTTCCGAGAGATTGGAACGCGATGCTCGATATAGCGGCATTCTTCCACAATCCGGACAAAGGATTCTACGGCATAGCGATCTACGGCGACAACGGATACGATTCCCTCGCCATGTTCGCAGAGCAGAGCATCTGGGTTTTCGGCGGCGACCTCGGTAATTATGCGACATATCAGGTCGACGGAATCCTGAACAGCCCGGGCTCCGTGGCAGGTATTGAATTCTACGGAAAACTGTTCAAATACACTCCCCCGGCGTTCGGCGACGCTTTCTACGTAAAGGCGAATGACGCATTCGCAGCAGGTATCGTACCCATGACCTGTAACTTCTTCGCGTTCTTCCCAGCTCTCGCAAACGAAGCAACCAACAAATACGCAAAATCCACCGGTTATTTCGCATGCCCGCCTCAGAAAGGCGTGGACGGAAAAGTTCGGCAATTCTCGGCTCTTGGCGGCCAAGGTGCATCGATCGTCAAGTATTCCAAGAAACAGGACCTCGCATTCAAATGGATGGAATGGTTCATCAAACCCGAAGTTCAGATGAAATGGGCGGAGCTCGGCGGATATACCTGTCATATCGCCACCTTGAATTCCGATAAGTTCCTCAATGCGACTCCGTACAACAAGGCTTTCAAGGATTCCATGAACATTTTCAAAGATTTCTGGGCATGTCCTGAATATGGAGCCTTGATGGAAACCTTCAGCAAGAGCATCGGCGGTTACGTAATCCGCGGTGAGGGCACTGCAAAACAGGCGCTTGACAAATGTACTGCAGAATGGACGGCTATCTTCAAGAAGGCAGGTTATCTGAAATAACCTCTGAACGCATAGCCTGATACTCATGTCCCGGGCTTTTCGCAACCCGGGACATTTTTTGAAATAAAGGAATTTGGAAGAATACCATGACTAAACAAACAAAGTCAGAAATACATATTCAGAAGCAGATCAGCTTCAATCCTTTAAAGGATTCCACCATTCGGAAACTGTTCATCTGGCCGACTCTGATCCTGCTCATCGTTTTCAATGTGTTCCCGCTTTTGTGGTCCCTGTTTCTCAGTTTCAGCAATTATTCCGCGAGGATGCCGAATGTATGGGGTAAGAACCCGGAAATGATCGGTGTTGAAAATTTCAAGGCGATTTTGGCCAATCGCGATATGTGGGTATTGTTCACCACTACGGCGAAATACGTGATCATGTCCGTAGCCGGAGAAATGATACTGGGATTCGGGCTTGCCCTCCTTCTGCAGGAGAAATTCAGAGGGAAAGGAATAATTCAGACGCTGCTTGTGCTGCCTATGACTATGTCGCCGGTCATCGTAGGAATTATGTGGAAGCTCTTCCTCGATCCTAACTGGGGATTGTTCAATTTCCTCCTTGGAATCGGAAAAGTCGACTGGGCATCGGATCCGAGCATAAACCTGTATGCTGTCGTCATGGTGGATATCTGGATGTGGACTCCGTTCGTCATGTTGCTTTCCTTGGCCGGACTTTCCGCAGTGCCCGACTCCCTGTACGAGGCGGCGGAGGTGGACAGAGCCTCGTGGTGGTTCAAGTTCACCCGCATTACGCTTCCCATGGCCTGGCCTCTGCTTCTCGTGGCGCTGATATTCAGGGTGATGGAAGCCTTTAAGATTTTCGACCTCCCGATGGGCATAACGGGAAAAGGGGCAAGTGCTCCGAAGCTTTTGTCATATAAGCTGTACAACGACGGATTCCTCACCTGGCAGACGAGTACCGGAGCTGCGCTCGGGTACATCGTGCTTGTCATGATTATCGTGATAACCGCGATGTTCATCAAATATCTGAACAAAGCAAAGCAATAACGAATAACGAAAAGGATTGGAAGTATGGCGCAAGAAAAGAAGAAAGGACCAGGGCATTACATCGTGATCATTGTCCTGATCGTGATAACTGCGATCTACATGATTCCTATTTTCTACATCGTGGATACGTCGTTCAAACCTTGGTCCATTATTAAAGATTATCCACCGAAAATTATTTTTAAACCTTCCATCGCGAGTTTCATCCGAATATTCACCGCCAGGACCGTGTTCCCTCCGGGAAAGGAACTGACCCAGGAAGAAATAGCGAAGATGAAATGGTATGAAAAAATCGTGTATTTCGATACCAACGAAGCGATCGTCAGGAACGGCGATCTTCCGAAACGGTATCTCAACAGCCTTATCATTTGCTCGCTGAGCACGCTCATCACCGTCATCCTCGGTACGCTCACGGCATACGGATTTTCACGGTTCAAGGTCAAAGGAAAGGATGACCTCATGTTTTTCATCCTGAGCACAAGAATGCTACCTGCCGTTATCGTAATAATTCCCATATTTCTCATGTTCAGGGCTGTGTCGCTCACGGATACGCATATCGGGTTGATCATCCTATATGTCTGTTTCAATGTCTCGTTCGCAGTATGGGTGCTCAAAGGATTCATCGATGAAATACCCACGGAATACGAAGAGGCCGCCATGGTGGACGGTTATTCCCGGTTCCAGGTGTTCAGAAAAATCGTGCTTCCGCAGGCGACGACCGGCATAGCGGCGACCGCGGTTTTCTGCTTCATATTCGCGTGGAATGAATATGCGTTCGCCTTCCTGCTGACGAGGAACGTAGCGCAGACTGTTCCGGCGTGGCTTCCCTATCAGATGGGAACTCTCGGCTACGACTGGGGAGGAACGGCGGCCGGTACCTTTATCTTCCTGCTGCCTGCCATGATTCTCACGGTCATTCTGAGGAAACACCTCGTGCGCGGAATATCGTTCGGCGCCATCAGGAAGTAAGAGGGGGGATGTATGCTGTTTTTCATAAGTCTGGGCTGTTGTCTGGTGCTCGCAGTGGTTTTCAAACTGTGCGGGATTTTCAAACGCAAATATCTCGAACCGCTTTTCCTCTGGCTCGGTGTGTTCGGCATCGTAGCTCTGTGCCAACCTTTTTTCTTCGGTCTGTATCAGGTAGGCTATGCGATTCTGCTCACCGGTATGGTCGGCTTCAACGTAGCGAGCCGTATCAAATGAAAGGAAGATACTGCCATTTAGGAGGAATGAAATGAAATATGGTCTGAATACATTGCTGTTCGCGGCGAATTTTTCGGATGAACACACGAAGCTGTTCGAAAAATTCAAGAAACTCGGATTCGACGGCGTTGAAATCGCTCTCGGTGCAAAGGGAGATCTCGACTACAAAAAGACGCTCGAGGCGCTCAAAAAGAACGGATTGGTCTGCAGTTCCATATGCGGCATGCTCGGAACCGATAGGGATATCCGTGGACCCAATAAGACATACATTGAAAACGGTCTCCAGTACGGCAAAGACTGCATAGATGCGGCTACGGAACTGGAGTGCGGACTCATAGTCGGGCCTTTCTATTCGGCGGTAGGCAGGGCGAATCAGGAAACGGATGCCGCCAAAAAAGAACAGTGGAAGACCGTTGTAAAGAATCTGAAAGAATTGTGCAAATACGCAGCGAAGAAGGATGTATACATCGCATTGGAACCGCTCAACAGGTTCGAGACTGATTTTATCAATATCTGCAAAGATGCGTTGCGCATGATAGAAGATGTGGGCAGCGACAGACTTGCCATTCATCTCGATACCTTTCATATGAATATCGAAGAAAAGGATTCCGCTCAGGCCGTGCTCGATGCGGGCAAGCACCTCCGCATGCTCCATGCCAGCGAGAACGACCGAGGGGCGCCGGGAACTGGGCAAGTGCCGTGGAAGGCCATTGCCGACGCGGTGAAGAAAATCAAGTATGACGGATGGATCGTCATAGAATCCTTTACGCCGGACAATCAGATCATCGCAAAGGCGGCGTCGATCTGGCGGCAGACCGAGAAGGACGGCTTTGCCCTTGCGGAGAAAGGCCTTAAATTCCTGAAACAGCAATTCAAATGAAGCAAGGGAAAATCTACAGTAAAGTGGTGGAGTAATACATGGCAGAAATAGTGTTAAAAAATATGGTAAAGAGGTTCGGGGATTTCGTGGCCGTCAAGAATCTCGATCTGACGATATACGATAAGGAATTCCTCGTTCTTCTCGGCCCGTCAGGATGCGGAAAGACGACGACGCTGCGCTGCATTTCCGGTCTGGAATTGCCGACCGAGGGCAAAATATTCCTCGACGGAGAGGATGTCACGATGAAACGGGCTTCTCAGCGGGATATTGCATTTGTGTTTCAATTATATGCCCTCTATCCTCACCTGACCGTTCAGGGGAACATCTCCTTTCCGCTCAAGACGCAGAGGATGAACAAAAAACAAATAAAGGAAGAAGTCGCTAAGGTGGCGAAACTTCTCCATATCGAGCATATTCTCCACCGTAAGCCCAAGCAGCTCTCGGGCGGGGATCAGCAGCGTGTGGCTCTTGGAAGAGCTCTCGTACGGAAGCCGAAAGTCTTCCTCCTCGACGAACCGATCGGTACGCTCGATGCGGCGTTCAGGGAAGAAATGCGGACCGAGTTGAAACGGCTCCATGTGGACGTGGGAGCCACTACAGTCTATGTCACGCACGATCAGATGGAAGCCATGGCTATGGGGGACAGAATCGCAATCATGTCCAACGGCGTCCTCCAGCAGCTTGGGGAACCGCATGAAGTGTATCAGAATCCTGCAAACCTGTTTGTTGCGAAATTCATCGGAAGCCCCGGCATGAACTTCCTCGACTGTCGCGCGGCCCTCGCACCTACGAGTGAAGTGTGTCTCAAGATGACGAGCGATTCGAGCCTCGTGAAAGTGCCGAAGACGATTCAGGATCTGTTCAGGAAAGAAGATCTCGATACGAAGGAACTCGTACTCGGCGTCAGACCGGAGGATGTGATCATCACAGGCGAGAAGAAGGAAAACTATCTGAAGGCTCAGGTGTATGTCATCGAGAAAATGGGTTCGTACAACATAGTTGATATCAAGTACGGCGAAGAGATAATCAGGGTTCGCACCCTGCCTTCGGTTCGGCTGGAAATCGGTGAAACCGTGTATGCGTCTTTCATTATGGACCGGATACGGCTCTTCGATAAGAAGACCGAAGAAACCTTGATGCCGTTAAAACGATAAGTGGGAGAAAGTACATGGCAAATGTAAAACTTACCTCTGTTACAAAACGATTCGGTAATGTAACAGCGCTGAAAGATATCAATCTTGAGATACGCGATAAAGAGTTCTTTGTTCTGCTCGGTCCGACGGGGGCCGGTAAAACGACTATGCTCAGGGCGATTGCAGGTCTGGAGAAACCCGAAGAAGGAGATATTTATCTCGACGACGCGAAGGTCAACGATGAAATACCTGCAAAACGGGATGTTGCTTTCGTGTTCCAATACTACACGTTGTATCCCACCTACAATGTACGGCAGAATCTCGAATTCCCCCTCCGTTCGAAGTTGCGTGCGCTGACCGAACAGGAGATAAAGGACAGGGTGGAAAGGGCTGCCGCGGTCCTGCGGATATCCCACCTCCTGGACAGGAAGACGACGAACTTAAGCGGCGGAGAGATGCAGCGGGTGGCCATCGGAAGGGCGATCGTACGGACGCCGAAGGTCTTCCTCATGGACGAACCGCTTTCCAACCTCGACGCAAAGCTCCGCGAGGCCATGCGAGCCGAGCTTGCCCACCTCCATCTCGATCTCGGTTCTACATTTTTCTACGTCACTCACGATCAGATCGAAGCCATGACCATGGGGGACAGGATTGGCGTTATGAACCACGGGGAGATTCTTCAGGTCGGAACCCCCGATGATATTTACAACACGCCGAAGAATATGTTCGTGGCTAAATTCGTTGGAAGTCCTGTTATCAACCTTATAGACGCGACGATCGAGGATGGCTCGCTGAAAATCAGTAAGGGCTCTATGATGTGCCGCCTGGACGACAAGCATATTAAAGCCCTGAAAGCGTACAAGAGCGAAAAGATAGTTCTCGGCATAAGGCCAGAGGATATTCAGGTGACCAGGGAAAAAAAGCAAGGCAACTGCTACGAATCGATCATCTATTTCAAGCAGAGCATGGGAGCCGAAGACATAATCAACCTCAAGATAGACAACGTGGTCATACGTGCCATTGCTCCGCCGAGCCTCGACACAAAAGTCGGCGAAACCGTATTCGCCAATTTGGATATTGGCAGGGCGCATCTGTTTAATCCAGAAACGGAAGAGCGTCTAATAACCGAATGACAGATGGAATACAGGGAGATAAGCAAGTGGAACAGAAGAGAAGCATCGTTGAAAAAGCTCTGGAGAAGGGGAACGGCATATTCAGACTGAAGCCTGCCTGGGTGGCAAGGGATTTCCTCCCCCCAGGGAAACGGCTTGGTCTTGCGGAACATGAATACGATGTGGGGGAACGCGGCTTTATCTGCGAACGGTGGATAGCATCCGTCACCAAAGCCGACAACAAGATTTCCCCGCCGGACGAGGGATTGAGCTATCTGAATCTCGACAACGGAGATAACATAACGCTGAAGGATGCCATCGACGCTGCTGGCGATCTGGTAATGGGGAAAGCCTATGCGAGTACGCACAAAAACCTCGGAAGGCTCGCGAAGATATACGACTTCGGCTGCAGGATTCATTACCATATACATCAGATGCAGAAAGATGCGGCGCTCGTAGGAAGGAATTCGAAGGATGAAGCGTACTACTTCCCCGAAGGCGTGGACATGGGCCCTCATCCCGAAACATTCTTCGGAGTTCATCCGTACATAACGAGGGAGAAGAAATACGACATTCTGCTGCCCTATCTCGTGGATTGGAACAGCGATCTCATACTCAAGCATTCGCGCGCTTATCTGAACGTTCCCGGAGAAGGATTCTTTCTCCCCTCTGGTCTACTCCATGCGCCGGGTACCGCGCTCACGATCGAACTCCAAGAGGATTCGGATGTATTCGCTATGTTGCAGGCGGTGAATAACGGCAGGCTTACTCCGAAGGATCTGCTGTTCAAGGATGTCCGCAAAAGCGACAGGGAGAAATACGGCGAACGGATCATCCTCGAGCAGCTCGACTGGGAAGGGAATGGCGATCCTTTCTTTTACGAGAACCACCACCTTGAACCCATGCTCATACAGGAGCAGCAGGGCGGAAAAGAATATTGGATTTATTATGGAACCAAAAAATTCAGCGGAAAGAAACTCGTGGTAAAGCCCGGAGCTTCTTTTAAAACTTCGGAAAAAGGTGTCTACAACATATTGGTATGGTCCGGATGTGGGGAATACGGCGGACATAAGGTGGAGGGCAAAAACCACGACATGGACGAATTGCTCATATCCTACGACAAAGCGGTTGAGGGAGTGACGGTGAAAAACACCGGCAAGGAAGATTTGGTCATCCTCAAGTTCTTCGGACCGGATATCAATACCGATGTTCCGATGATAAAGAAATACAGTTGCTGAGGGCTGGTGTGGAAGCCGCCTGTTCGAGGCGGTTTTTAAAACATACTATCGATTGTGGGGGTATATATGGCAAAGAAGAAAACGGCGATTGGTACATGGGCGTATATTTGGGGAGGATACAAGGAAGATCCGATCCCCTTCGACAAGGTGTTGAAGCGGCTTGCAGAGCTCAAATTCGACGGTATAGAGCTTGGAGCATTCCCTCCTCACCTTGAGGCGAATACCAAGGAGGGCAGAGCGAAGGTGAAGAAACTGCTTGAGGACAACGGCTTAGGTGTATCTGGAGTTGCCGCACCGTTTCCGTCTCCGGCTCAGTCGTCGAAAACTGCGTACCTGGATGCGGTCAAAGCGAACCTAGAACTTTGCGACGACCTCCGGATACCGAAACTGCGCGTCGATACGGTCGATCCCCCAACAGGCATACCGGGCGGAATGGATTACGAAAGCTGCTTTTCGAAAGTGGCAGAAGCCTGGCACGATGCCGCCGAAGAATGCCAAAAACACAAAGTGAAGCTCATTTGGGAATTCGAACCGGGGTTCCTGTTCAACAAACCGAGCGAAGTCGTGCGGATGGTATACAAAGTGGACCATGCCAATTTCTCCACCCTGTTCGACGCATGCCATGCGCACATGTGTTCGGTAGTGGCTTCCAGGCAAATGGGAGCGAAAGAAGTGCTTCCGGGCGGAGTGGTTCAGTTCGCTCATATGCTCACTGGAAAAATCGGCCATATCCATCTCATCGATTCCGACGGTACGCTCCACGACAACGATACGAGCACTCATGCTCCTCTGGGCACCGGCGTGCTCGATTTCAGCAAAGTGATCACCGCGATTAAAGAGGCGGGATACAACGACGAATGGTGGCCCATAGATCTGTGTTTCTGGCCGAAAGCCCTCGATGTGACTGCGGAAAACAAAAAGTATCTGGATAAACTGATCGAACAGTATGCCTGATAAAAATGGAGGATGCCATGCCTGAAAAAATGAAAGCACAGGTGTTCTACGAAGCCAACAAAATGAAGCTCGAAGAAATTCCTGTCCCGAAGATCACCGATATCGATGTGCTGGTGAAAGTGAAGAACGTCGGTATATGCGGTTCGGACATTTCCTATTACTACGGCCTGAGCCCGGTGGGAACCGCCACCGGTAAGGGGCCTTTGGTTCTCGGCCACGAGTTCTCCGGAGAAGTCGTCGAAGTAGGCGCTGTTCCGAAAGCGCTCGGCCTGTTTAAACCGGGGGATAGGGTCGTCGTGAATCCCGTGCAACACTGCAACGCCTGCTACGACTGCGCGGAAGGCAATACCCACATGTGTAAATTCGGCAGCGTTCCCGGAGTCAGCGTGAATGGAGCGTTCGCAGAATACTGCGTGTCCAAGTATACCGGCCTGTTCAAACTTCCCGACAATATCAGCTATGCGGCCGGAGCCCTCATAGAGCCTGTAGCCTGCGGCGTCAATGGGCTGAATAAGCTCGACATCAAACCCGGTCAGTTCGTGGCTATATTCGGGCCCGGTCCCATCGGCATCTGGATGGTGGAGCTTGCGAAGAAAGCTTACGGTGCGGGTAAAGTCGCAATGATCGGTACAAGGGATTACAGGCTCGAAGCCGCGAAGAAGGCCGGTGCGGATTATATTTTCAACGACGGAGAGAAGAGCTCGAAGTACTACGTGGCAGATCTGAAAAAAGCGATTGCCGATGTGACAGGCGGAAAGCTTGCGGACAGAGTCATT
>CAZWAS010000067.1:14017-16767 GCA_964631915.1 uncultured Spirochaetales bacterium
CACAGGTTCCAACGAAGCTTTCGAGATAGGAGTCGATATAGCCGGCAACTGCGGCATCATCGTGCATTTCGGACTCCCTGACGGGGATGCTGCGTTCAAAATACCGGCACTGAGCTTCCATACCATGGATAAGCAGATTCGCTCTGCGTGGCTCGCTCCCATGGTGTGGCCGGAAACCATCAGGATAATCCAGAACGGCCTGGTGAATCTCGAATCCCTCGTTACGCACACCGCTCCGCTCGAGGAAACCGAAAAAGCGATCAAGGACCTGAAGAACAGAGTCGGTAATCCGATAAAATACGAAATTGTGATGAAATGATTGCTCAACTGCATGAGGGGCCTGGGAGTATCAGGCTCCTTTTTTTTCGAAGAAGGAGGATTGTATGGCGCAGAAAGTAAGAGTCGCCGTTGTCGGTTTGGGCTTCGGCGCTGAGTTCATTCCCTTGTATCAGAAACATCCCGATGCGGAGTGCTATGCGATATGTCAGAGGAACAAGGAAAGCCTGAACAAAGTCGGCGATCAGTTCGGCATAGAGCGGAGATTCACCGAATTCGAGGATCTTCTGAAAATAAAGGAGATAGACGCTATCCATATCATTACGCCGATCTCCGAGCATGCTCCCATGTCTCTCGCATCCCTCGAAGCGGGTAAACACACGGCATGCACGGTGCCCATGGCCGTGACGAAGGAAGACTGTCTCAAACTCGTAAAGGCGCGTAAGAAAGCCAATAAAGTGTACATGATGATGGAGACCGCCGTATACACGAGGGAATTCCTCTACGTGAAGGAACTCCATCAGCAAGGGAAGCTGGGGAAAATACAGTTCCTGAGAGGATCGCATCAGCAGAACATGAGCCTTCCGGGGTGGCCTTCGTACTGGTACGGTTTTCCGCCCATGCACTATGCGACCCATGCGGTGAGCCCGTTGCTCGCTTTGTCGGGCACTATGGTCGAATCGGTCGTTTGTTTCGGATCCGGGAGAATCAGAGACGAATACGCGAAGATATACAAGTCGCCTTTTGCAATAGAGACAGCGCTCCTTAAATTGAAGAACTCGGATCTATCTTGCGAAGTGACGCGTTCGCTTTTCGACACCATCCGCCAGTATAGGGAAAGCTTCGATGTATATGGAACTGATATGTCCTTCGAATGGGAACAGATAGCAGGCGAGGATCCAGTCATCTTTACAGGGCTTGAGGATGCGAAGCGCGTTAAGGTGCCCGATTATGCACATCTTCTCCCCGACGGCATTAAAAAATACACCACGCACGGCGTGTATGACGACGAGCACGAGCATACATCGTTTATTCAGGGAGCCGGACACGGCGGTTCGCATCCACACCTTGTTCACGAATTCGTTCGCGCGATAGTCGAGGGAAGAAAATCCTTCGTGGATGCGGACAAGGCTGCTAACTGGACGATGGCCGGAATCTGTGCGCATGAGTCGGCCATGAAAGGTGGAAAACGGATCGAAGTTCCTGAAGTATCGATATAGAACCACATCGTAGCATTCGGAGGAAAATATGAAATTAGGTGCGTTCAACACACTGTTTTACGACAGAAGCTTCGAAGATGCGCTTACGGCCATCAAAGAATACGGCTGCGAAGCGGTGGAAATAGGCTGCGGAGGTTTCATAACCAAAAAACATGTCAATCCTGCGGAATTGCTTCAGGATGAAGGGAAATGTAAGACCCTCGTCAAAACAGTGGAGAGGCACGGCCTGGAGATAAGCGCCCTTTCCTGTCACGCCAATCTTGTGCATCCCGACAAAAAATTTGCTGATGTCCACAGAAAGGATTTCCGCGAGGCACTCACGCTGGCAGGAAAAATTGGCGTTGAAAGGGTCATAACGTTTGCAGGATGTCCGGGAACTTCCGATCACGACGCGAATCCGAGCTGGATCACCTGCCCATGGCCGGATTATTTCACTGAAGCTCTGAACTGGCAATGGGAGAAAGTCCTCATTCCGTTCTGGAAAGAGGAAGTACAATTTGCAAAGAAGCAGGGAGTGAAGATGATCTGTTTCGAAATGCATCCGGGGGATGCGGTATATACACCGGAGAAGCTGCTCAAGCTGAGAAACGCCGTAGGCCCTGAAATCGGATGCAATTTCGATCCGAGCCACATGTTTTGGCAAGGAATAGATCCGACCGCCGCTTTGCGCGCGCTGAAAGACTGCATTTTCCACGTCCATGCAAAAGATTCGCGCGTGGAACCCCTCGTCGCGCAGGTGAACGGAGTTCTGGACAACAAGCCGTACAACCTCGAAGCGGACAGGTCGTGGATATTCCGCACCGTAGGGTACGGACACGATTACGGGTTCTGGAAGGATTTCATCAGCACGCTCAGAATTATCGGATACGATTATGTGCTGAGCATAGAGCATGAAGATTCGCTCATGAGCGGCGAGGAAGGACTCACGAAAGCGGTCAGCTTCCTCAAAGATGTCATGATGGCGAAGCCACGAGGTGCAATGTGGTGGGACTGAAGAATGGGAACCTCTATATAATAACCGTCGGTTGATTCCCATGCTGGCCACCTAATCGCTTAGTGCGCGATGTACATGGAAGTACAAGTGCCGAGCGAAGGTCGCAGACACCGTAGGTGCACGGATACCGAAGGTCGAAGATACCGAAGGTCGAAGATACCGAAGGTCGAAGATACTGCAGATACCGGAAGCGCGGCCAAGGAATTATTTTTTCGCACGCGAAAAAATAAAGAGGTTTTAGAGGTGCCCGAATATATGAC
>CAZWAS010000067.1:16789-22071 GCA_964631915.1 uncultured Spirochaetales bacterium
GACGGTGAACCTGACGACCGAAGCTTCCGTCGCATCTGGAGCGCCTATAGCGCTGTGCAAAACATCCGCGCTAGCTATACTATGAGGAGGTTGTTATGGAGTCTTGGAAAAGAAAGTTGAGAATGGGTATGGTCGGGGGAGGTCAGGGAGCTTTCATCGGCTGGGTACACAGAATGGCCGCCGCTCTTGATCAACAGATCGAAATGGTCGCGGGATGTTTTTCCCAGAATTTCGAAAATACGAAATTGACCGGCCAACAGCTTTATCTCGATCCTGCCCGCTGCTATAAGACGTATGAGGAAATGGCTGCCACAGAGGCGAAACTACCCGAAAATAAGCGAATCGATTTCGTCTCGATCGTGACGCCGAATAAGACGCATTTTCCCATTGCAAAGACGTTCCTCGAGGCTGGATTCCATGTGGTATGCGATAAGCCGATGACCTACACGCTTGAAGAAGCACGGCAGCTCGTCGATCTCGTGAAAAAAACGGGAAAGGTCTTCGTTCTCACACATAATTATACGGCTCACCCTATGGTCCGCCATGCGAAGAAGCTTTTTGCATCGGGAGAAATGGGAACGGTACGCAAAGTGATCGTGGAATATCTTCAAGAATTTCTCGCTGTTCCGCACGAAAAACTCGGGAGCAAGCAGGCGATATGGAGGACCGATCCGGCACAGTCCGGCATCGGCGGAACGCTCGGTGATGTTGGTTCCCACTGTCTGAACCTTCTTGAGTTCATTACCGGCGATCCCGTGACGGAACTCTGTGCGGACAAGAGCACCTTCCTCCCGGACAGGAAACTCGACGAGGATGTAAATGCCCTTCTTCGCTTCAAAAACGGCGGTAAGGGGGTGCTCACCATAAGTCAAGTCGCACCCGGAGAAGAGAACGGCCTAAAGATCAGGATCTACGGATCCAAAGGGTGCATACGGTGGGCACAGGAAAATCCCAATTATCTCGATGTTGGTTACATCGGCGAGCCCATCAGGGTCCTGGGGCGAGGCAATGGCTATCTTTCCGACGAGGCGAAAAAAGTAACCAGAATTCCTTCCGGTCACCCGGAAGGGTATCTCGAGGCGTTTGCGACGATCTACTGCGGAGCGACCGAAGCCATCCGGCGGTACATAGACGGAAGACCGATGAAGATCGAAGAGTACGAGGTACCGACCGTATATGACGGGCTGCGAGGTATGCAGTTCATCTACAAAGCGGTGGAGTCCTCCGACAAAGGTTCCATCTGGGTGAAGATGTAAGCGAAAGAGTTTTTGATATTACGGGCTCCTCGGTTTCAGAGGAGCCTTTTTTGTTTATTCCCCTAACGTGCTCTTGTTCCTTATTGACTAATGAATCGTCCCGCCCGTACAATAGTAAAGATTATATTAAGAGAGTATATGCTTCCATACATTCCCTTTGGATAGGAGCATGAGAGAATCAGAAAAACAGCAGTTTATGACGGGGAACTCTTCTCGTTGTTCGAGAACCTTTTGGCAAAAACACAGGCAGAGGAACAGACGGTTTACGGTCTGGAGCGCTGAGCGTTTCGCTGCCGTCTCCCGCGCTGTACGGGAATACGAAGACAAGTGTCATGTCTTTTGCGAACAATCTTTTCTTTGCATTGCCATTATTCAGGACTTTTCCGTCAAGTATGCGAACGATGCGTTTCTGAGGATGATCGGATACGCACGGGAGGAAGTCCTTAGCTGGGGAAAAGAGGAAATAAGCAAAATTTTGCACCCGGATGATAGAACATTTTGTCTGAAGCAGATAGCAGAGAAACAGGCCGGGGGGAAAAAAGGAACATATTCTCACGCGATACGGTTGATCGATAAGCATAACAAACTGCATCGCCTCGAGGTATTCGCAAAGCCGATCCGGATGGATAACCGGTGGGCCGACATGGTCATCATGCTCGATGTAACCGATAGAGGGGCGGAACATGTTTCCGAGAGAGATCAGAAACAGCTTTTCCTCTCGGATAAATGCGTCTCTCTGGGCATGCTGATACGGAGCATCGCGCACGAACTTAGCAGCCCCAATCAGGCCATCATACTGAATGCGGAACTGTTGCGGAAAGCTGCTTCGAATGTTCTTTCGCTGTTAGAGAATTATAAAGAAGATATTGGCGGTTCTTTCATCGCCGGTCTCGATTACGATTCGTTTTGCGATAAGACGCACGAGATTATAGACAGCATCAAAGGCTGTGCAAAACTGATCGAGAGTACGATACAGGAACTGAAAGCTTTTGCAACCGATACTGTTTCTGCATCGATGCATGTAGTCAATGTAAACGAATGCCTGGAGTCGGTCATCCGCCTGATGATGCCTTGCATACGGAAGGCGACGAATCGTTTTTCCTGCAGGTTATCGACGTATCTACCTGGCGTAATCGGAGATACACAAAAGCTCAAACAGGTATTCATCAATCTTATCAAAAACGCATGCGAAGCGCTCAGAGACAGAAACGAGGGGATAACGGTCGAAACTCGGTATAGCACAGAATCCAGCCGTGTGCAAATCACTATCAGCGACGAAGGAAAAGGAATTCCGAAAGAAAATATTTCAAAAATTATGGAGCCATTTTTTACGACAAAGAAGGAGCAGGGAGGCACAGGCCTCGGCCTTTCGATCAGCTATCTCATTATTGAAAAACATCATGGCAGCATGCATTTCGATTCCATCCCGGGAAAGGGAACTTGCGTGCAAGTATTCCTACCGGTGATTGCTTGATAGTTGGCCATGAAACGACAGTCATATCCCCGATATCCTATACTGATAATAGACGATGAACCTGCTATCCTGGCGAGCATAGAGTTTACGCTTGCTGCTCACGGCATGAACAACAGCATCCTCTGCAGCGACTCCCGGGAAGTCCGCGATATTGTGCACAAAAACATACTCGATTGCATTCTCCTCGATCTTACCATGCCCTATATACGTGGGGAGGAGCTGCTCGACGAAATTCATTCTGAGCATCCCGATATCCCCATAATAGTCGTGACCGGAAACAAAGAGATCGCAACTGCGGTGGAATGCATGAAAGCGGGAGCCTTCGATTACATGGTGAAACCCGTGGAAGAAAGCAGGTTGACCAGCGGTGTGAAACGGGCTCTCGAAATGCGTCAGCTCAGAAGGGATTATGCACGGCTCAAGGAAGGAATGTTCAGGGAACGGCTCGAACATCCTGATGCGTTTTCCGGCATAATAACTGCGGATAAAACCATGCTCGGCCTTTTCAGATTCATAGAAGCGATAGCGGATTCGACCGAAACCATTTTGATAACCGGAGAGACGGGAACAGGCAAAGAGCTGTTCGCCCGGGCCGTGCATAAAGCGAGTTGCAGAAAAGGGGAGTTCGTAGCGGTGAATGTCGCAGGGCTGGACGATACTCTTTTTTCCGATACGCTCTTCGGTCACAGCAGAGGAGCGTATACGGGAGCGCTCGAATCCAGAAACGGTTTCGTTGTGCAGGCGAAACATGGCACACTTTTTCTCGATGAAATCGGAGATTTGAGTCAGGCTTCCCAAGTGAAACTCCTCCGGTTTCTCGAATCGGGGGAATACTATGCGGTGGGTTCCGATCTTGTAAAACACTCGGATGCGCGCATCTTGATAGCGACAAACAGGAACCTGCGGGAACTTGTCGAGAAAGGTCTTTTCAGAAAAGATCTCTATTATCGTATTTATACGCATGAAGTCTGGATTCCCCCATTGCGGGAACGGAAAGGCGATATCCCACTCCTCGCAGAATATTTTCTACAGGAGGCAGTCGATGCGTTTTCCTGCCGGAAACCTGTCATTCCTTCGGATATATATAAACTCTTCGATGCATACCCCTTCCCCGGCAATGTCCGCGAACTTCGTTCTCTGATATTCGGCGCTGTCGGAAGGAGGAGGTCGGCGGTGTTGTCCCTTAAGGATATAAAGGATGCCCTCGGCATAAAAAAACGCATATCCTGTGAACACTTCAACAATGCGACGATCGAATTCGGCGAAGTGCTCCCATCGCCCAGACAAGCTGTGGATCTGCTCATCGCTGAAGCCCTCAGGCGGGCACAGGGAAACCAGAGCGCAGCGGCGACGCTTTTGGGAATTTCCCATCAGGCGCTCAACAAGCGGTTAAAGCGAAAGAAATTGTGGTCCTGATATCCGTGCCTGCAACCTCTGTTCCGATTCTGCAATAATTGTCCATGAGAGGGTACAAGAACCCTCTGTAGTTTCCTCCAACTCTATGTAGGAGAAGACATTATCCTTGTTCCTGTTTGGTATGGTATTTGCTAATTCCATTTTCGAGGAGGAAATCATGGGGAAAAACCTGAAACTGTCTTTCAAAATAGGAGGGGGGTTTGCAGTCGTCATTGCACTCACCGTACTGCTGAGCGTTTTCACGTTTACGGGAACACAGGAAGTAGTGCGAAGGGTGAATAATTCCGATGGAGTGAACGAGATCACCAAAGCCATGGATAAGACGACGATCAACAGAAAAGATTTTGTGGCAACCGCTGATACGAGGTATTCCGAAGCTGTGTTGAGCCTGGTTCAACAGGTGAAAGAGATGGCAGGTTCGGTTAAAGCGAAATTTAAAGATCCGGTGAATCAGAAACAGATGGATGTTTTGGTGGAAGCCATTACGCAGTATGAACAGATTTTCAAAGAATACTCAGCTATCCGTTTGAAAGAAACCGAGATGCTCGCACTCTGGGCACGGGAGGGCAACGAGTTCATCACTGGTTCAGAAAGCTTGATGAAAAGTGCGATAGTTCCTGCGGTCGAGAGAGCGTTCGCCTCGGGCAATGTTTCAGGCATAAAGGAATGGCACGCTATACAGGTCGGTTTGAGACTTTTAGATTACGATTTCATGTATATCAGATACTGTGCGCTATCCTTTTCCCAGAAAAAAACCGAAGAATCGCGGGCGGAACTGCTTTCGGCATTAAAAAAGTTTGATACAGATTTTGTTTCATGGAAGGCTTCCATGAATACCCTGAATAAAGAGAAAGGAATTGCAACAATAATCCAGGATTTGGAATCGGGATATAAAACATATGAACGGACCGCCGATGAGATGCAAAAAACCATTAAACAAGGGAATGCAATGGAAGCGCGTCTTCTTTCCGCCGCACGTACCGCATTGGAGTCTGGAACGTCTGCAAGGACCGACCAGATGGAGAAGATGAAAAAAAGCATTGCTGTGACCACCGCGATCATCATCGCCAGCAGCGCGTGCGCCATAATAATCGGAATACTGTTCGCATTTCTGATCACATTAACCATAACGCGTT
>CAZWAS010000068.1:0-4422 GCA_964631915.1 uncultured Spirochaetales bacterium
GTCAGCTCGCGCAGAAACAGGCGCGGGACGATAAGAAAAGGCGCGAGGACAAGATAGCAGAACTGCGCGAATTCATACAGAGGTTCAGTTCCAACGCTTCGAAATCCAGACAGGCCACATCCAGGAAAAAACTCATAGAAAAACTCACCATAGACGACCTCAAATCCACATCCAGGAAGTTCCCCTACGTAAATTTCAAGCCGGAGCGGGAATGCGGGAAAAACATCCTGCACATCGAAGGCTTGTCAAAACGGATAGACGGAGAGGAAGTACTGTCCGATTTTAACCTCACAGTGAACCGAGGCGATAAGATCGCGTTCGTAGGGCCCTTTCATCAGACGAAAACCGTATTGTATCAGATATTGACGGGGGAGCTAGCAGCGGACGAAGGAACCTATACGTGGGGAAACACCATAACGTATTCCTACTTCCCAAAGGATAATGCCCAGTATTTCGACTGCTCCATGAACCTCATCCAATGGCTTAAACAATATACGACCCTCGAAGATGAAACCATAGTGCGGGGCTTCCTCGGAAGGATGCTCTTTACGGGAGACGAACCGCTCAAAAACGTGAACGTGCTCTCGGGAGGAGAACGGGTACGGTGTATGCTCGCGAAGATGATGCTTTCTGGCGCAAACGTCCTCATCATGGACGAACCGACGAACCATCTCGATCTCGAAGCTATCACCGCACTGAACAACGGCCTTATGGATTTCCCGGAAACCGTGTTGTTCACGTCCCACGATCACCAGTTCGTGGACACCATAGCGAACCGCATCGTTGAGTTCACACCAGGCGGCGTCATAGACAGGCGCATGCGTTTCGACGATTACCTGGAAAGCGAAGAAGTTCGGGTTGTGCGCGATACGCTGTACCATGGACACAAGCGCCTCGAAATCTGACGGTGTACAGCCGATCCCCCTGTAATGATAGGCAGTGCATGACAGTTGTCGCAGACTGGTTACCTTGATACAATGCTTTTCCGAACAACCATGAAACATAAGATAATGATCCAGTACACGGCAGTTTCATTGGCTGCCATGGTGGGCCTCGCATTTGCACTCGGGTTCGTCGTCAATTACACGGTAAAAGATCACTTGATAAAGATGCACATCAATATATATCCGCTCATCCTACAGAGCTATGCGGAGGGCAACCCGGCATTTCTTCGCCTCTTCGATTCTAACGGAGATGTGGATAAATCCGGCAGCTTCGATTTCCTCGCTGCAATACGAAACGAGCTGAAAATGGATGCTGTGTTCCGTATGAAGGTATGGAATAAAGAAGGGCAAGTTCTCTGGAGCGATGCAAAAGCGATTGTCGGAAAAACCTTCGAAGATAATGCATTGTTCAAAAAAGCGATAGGAGGGCAGGTGTCATACGAGATCGCGTCTCCGGATAAGGACGAAAATTCCGAAGAGAAACTCGAAGGCACTGTACTCGAAATATATGCGCCGGTCCGCATCGGGGGCGCCGTTGTCGGGGTAGTGGAGCTCTACGAAAGGGATGCCGACCTACACAGGATGATTTCGCGCGATTCGTGGCTGCTGTGGCTTATCATCTTCATCGCAGGCATACTTCTGTACAGCGCTCTATTTTTCATATTTTGGGGTGCGAACCGGAACCAAAGAAAAACGCTCAAAGAACTGGAGCAAACTCAGGATGTCACCATTTTCGCATTGGCGTATCAGGCCGAATTGCGCGACAACGAAACCGGGAAACATCTCGAAAGAACCGCAGAGTACGTGCGAATACTCGCCACGGAATTGCGAAAGAATCCCCGGTATACGCATTATCTGACGCAGAAATACATCGACGATTTGGTGAAGTCCACGCCGCTTCACGACATCGGAAAAGTCGGCATACCAGATCATATTCTCCGCAAACCCGGCAGGCTCACCGAAGAAGAATATGCTCATATGAAATTGCACTGCGAGTTGGGGGTACAGGTCATTTCCCGCGCCACGGAACATCTTCCGTTCCAGTCGTTTCTCGATATCGCATCCCAACTGGCAGGAAGTCACCATGAAAGATGGGACGGCAACGGCTACCCGAAAGGACTTTCCGGCACAGACATCCCGCTTTCGGGAAGGATCATGGCAGTGGCGGATGTATACGACGCGCTTAGAAGCAAACGAGTATACAAAGAATCTTTTCCCCACGAAAAATGTGTGGAAATAATCCGTGCGGAATCCGGAAAACACTTCGATCCCGATATTGTAGGGACTTTCCTTAAAAACGATGCACGGTTCAAGGAAATTTCGGAGAGAATGGCAGACGAGTGAGACAGGGCACGGATTACGCGGCAGGCCGATTCAGCTTTTCTGCAGGAAATTATCCTTGCCGACTGAATCCTCCCGATCCGAGGTACTCTTTCACTTCGCCGAAGGGTATCGGTTCGAAAAAATGATATCCTTGAAACAGATGGCATCCTCTTTCTGCGAGATACTGAAACTGCTTTTCGTTTTCCACACCTTCAGCGACGATATTCAGGCCAAGGCTCGATCCGAGGTCTATGATCATGTTTACAATCTTTTTATTGTTGCCGTTGTCCATATTGATGATAAATGATTTATCAATTTTCAACAGATCGACTGGGAAAGCGGCGAGATACGAAAGCGAGGAAAAACCCGTGCCGAAATCGTCTATCGCTATCTGCAGCCCCTCGTAGGTGCGCTTCAATTCTTTCATAAATCTGGCGGCGCTTTCCGCATCCCACATGAGCGTATGTTCCCTCACTTCCATGGAAAGCAGGCGCGAATCGAATCCGACCCGCTCCAGGAGCTTTTCGAGAGTGAGAAAGAAATTGTCCTTGCGGAGCTGAAGCGGTGAGAGATTGATCGATACAAACAGCTCGGGAAACCCGAGGGCCTGAAGCTGTTTCACTTGTCTGCACGCTGTTTCCATGCCCCATTTGCCTATCGGAAGGATGAGCTCTGTCTCTTCCGCTATGTGTATGAATGTATCTGGCTGCATGAGTCCGCGGTCAGGATTCTTCCACCGCAACAGCGCTTCCACTCCCCGAATGTTCCGGTTGCGATCCACAATAGGCTGATAATATATGAGAAACTCTCCGTCGCCGAGCGCCTTCCGCATCTCCTGCTCCAGAAGGAGCCTCTCCATCGCTTTGTTGTTCAGGTCTTTGCTGAAAAATACGAAGGTGTTCCCCTGCTCTTTGGCCTTGTACATGGCGGCATCCGCATTGCTGAGTAGGGTCGTGTTGTCCTCTCCATCCTCGGGTATGAGCGCGATGCCGACGCTCACCCCCATGTTTATGTTAGTGAGAGCGCCGTAACCCTCAATGACGAACGGTTCGAGGATCTGGTCTATGACGCGTTTTGCCACGATGGCAGCATCTTCCGGTTTGTGTATGTAGGAAAGCAGAATGGTGAACTCGTCTCCGCCAAGGCGGAATATGTCTTCCATGCCAAACCTGTATACCTGGTCCTCGGCCCTTAGACAGTTGCTGAGCCGTTTAGCACACATTTTCAGGATCATGTCTCCTGTTTCGTGCCCGAGGCTGTCGTTCACTTTTTTGAATCCGTCGAGGTCGAGATACAAAAGCGCCGCATGCCGCTCGCGGTGCCGTTTTATTTCGAGTCGAACCTGTTCGAGGCTCTCGTTGAAGCGATCCCTGTTTCCCAAAGATGTGAGTTTGTCGTGATACGCGAGATAGCGAAGGCGGCGCTCCGCCTTTTTCCTCTGGCTTATATCCCGTATAACGCACGTGAGCGCTCTGTTAGTTCTCATCCCTCTTGAATTACCGATAGAAATTTCTATGGGAATCACTTCCCCGTTTTTCTGCTTACCGAGCAGTTCGACAGTATCCTGGAGGTCTGTCCGTTTTCTATGGCGCTCATCGGTGAGGAAATATTTCGACAAAAGCTCCCTATATTTTTCGCTCCGCGAATCCGGGAACAACATGCGGATATCCTTGTTCAGCACCTCGTTCCGTTCGTATCCGAATATCCTTTTAACCGCAGAATTTGCGAAGCGTATCCTTTGCGCGCCATCGATTTGGATGATGAGATCAGTGATCGTTTCCGCCAGAGCAAGGTAGTTCTCTCTGCTTTCCGCGAGCTTGTCTGCAAGCGTCAGCCGATATTCGCAGCGGGAATCCTGCGCCTTCCCGAACAGACGGGAAGGCTTCAAAGGCGGATCGGTATTTTTATAATCATCGAGATACCCTTCAATCTTCTCAAGCATAACGCCAATGCTGTCGAGACGGTGCTTTAATGATACTATGTGTTCCATAATATTCGCCTAATGCCCGTACAGAATGAAATCCGCATAGTGGGAAAAACTATCTTCCATATGCACTTTTTTATGAAAGTATTCTACTACAGAGAGCCGGAAAAAGCAATTCACCCGGTGCGCATGAACAGAGCATCGTATTCGTCCATCCACCAGAGAATCAGT
>CAZWAS010000068.1:4452-15777 GCA_964631915.1 uncultured Spirochaetales bacterium
CGAACGGGGAAAACACCTTTATACCCGAACCTATCGTCCGGCGGTTGATTTTTCATTCGTTTCGGGTATTATGTACTGCTATGTATGAAATCTCGAGCGCATTGGCCAATCCCTCAAGAAAACTCAAATTTATTGGATGTGAAATAATCTACCGAGAAGCCTGCTGGCTGGCTTCTCGGAGCAGGTTCTGCATCGATGTTGAATTTCTGCGTAAAGGCCTCCATGATCTGGAAACAAAGAGCATGGTTTCGCGGATTCAGACAGCGGTGGATAGCGTGGATCCTGCAGCCGGTTACGAAGCGATCCTTCTCGGCTATGCACGGTGCAACAACGGGCTCGTCGGCGTAACGGCAAGGGATATTCCACTCGTCATTCCACGGGCACACGACTGCATAACGTTCTTCTTCGGTTCCCGCAGCGAATATAGACGGGGTTTCGAAGCTCATCCCGGGACCTATTACATGACAACAGGCTGGGCCGAACGGAACGTGTCGGGCGACTATACGAAACCCGCATACGGCCAGGATGGGGTCATGGGTAAACTTGGACTGACTCAATCCTACGAAGAATTGGTGGAAAAATACGGAAAGGAAAATGCTGATTTCATCATGCAGACCATGGGAGACTGGACGAAAAACTATTCCAGATTCCATTACATAAAGATGGGAGTCTGCGATGAGACGGAATTCATAGAGCGTACCCAGAAGGAGGCAAAGGAACGGGGGTGGGATTTCGTACAGAGCGACGGAAACTGGGCCTTGCTCGAGAAACTGTTCAATGGTACGTGGGACGAAGATTTCGTAGTAGTGAAGCCGGGGAAAACTATTTCAGCTCGTAATGACGAGCTGATTCTCGATGCAGGCTGACACGGTGATGGAGGAATACATGAAAGAAAAACAAACCATTGCATACTACGCGTTGATCGGATTGTCTCTGGCATTTTCGATCCTCGCCGTGATCACACTCATACCGAATCCGGCAGCGTCGAAACCGAACGTCCTCGGCTATAGATCCGTGTGCAGCTTCGCTCCGGGAGCCAGTGCAGTATGCGGGCTCCTCGCAGGTATAACCTGTACGATCAGGAACCGGAGGGTTTCGGCAAAAGCCGCGAGCACGAAATATCAGCCTTTTATTGCGCCCGGACTTACCGCTCTGGTACTCATCGCGGTTCTCGTCGTCACCATAGTCCGGTTCAGCGCTGCCGAGGCCGCTTTCAGGGATATCGTCGCCCTGACACCTCATGCGGGCATGCGTTTCGGTTCCTTGAAGGACGGAACGCACTACGGTAGCGCGACCGAAACGGAGGTTTCCGCCATGGTCGAGATGGATGTACAATCGGGGAGGATCGCCGATATCCGGCTCATACAAGCGAAGAACGTCGAACCGCGCATCACGGAAACGATCTTCGCTTCCGTGATAGCTTTACAATCGACGGAAGTGGACACAGTGTCAGGCGCAACGGCATCCTGCGAAGTGTTGCTCAAGGCAGTGGAAACAGCGGTGCTCTCCGCGAGGCAGTTCCGTTGAAGGCCTTAATGCGGAAGTCTTCCGAATACTTTCTTCAGCCAACGATGAAAACCGTGGAAAGAGGCCACAGGCTCCGCGAACATAAGGATGCACTGGCCTGTCACCGTTTTTAGGTTTTTTTCCTTGCAGAAATCGATAGCCTCCTTGCTCTCTGCGCCTTGCTGGATCCATATCCTGTCTATGCCGGCTGCTGCAGCGTCGCGCACCACCTGTGCGGTAACAGCAGGCTGAGTCAAAATGAGGACACCGCCCACCTGTTCTGGAAGGGCGCTTATGTTCGGATAGCAGGTAGTTCCGGCTATGGTTTCGGCATTTGGATTGATCGGATACAGTGTATATCCTTTTGCACCGAGCTCTTTGTACACCGCAGCGCTGAACGACTTGTCATTTCTGGACATGCCTGCCAGCGCTAGTTTCTTTTCAGCCAAAAAATCCTTCACTTCTTGCATAGTGTTCATACGGATACCTCTTTTCTTTGTGCTGCGATAGCCGCCGGAAACGTGCCTAGCGGTTAACGTTCAGTGCAGTATATACCGAAATAGGGACTTTGCAAGTACCTTATTTCCGATGCAAGCGCAGGGCCCGGTTCAGATCACCTTTCTCAGAGCCTCCAGAGCTTCGTCTAGCTCTTCCTTGGCCGTGTACTTTCCGAGGCTGAACTGGATGGCTCCCATACCTTCCTCATCCTGAAGCCCCATGGCTTTCAGTACCGGAGAAAGCGTTGTGGATTCCGCATAGCAGGCGGCGCCTGGCAATACCGTATGGTCGCAAAACAGCATAACCGCGATTGCCTCCAGGAGAGACCAAAAACGTCTTACAACGTTCTCTCGTAATACTCTTTTTCGAGCGCCTGTTTGTCCAACGTCATGGCGTGGATTTCGTCATAATGCTTCTTAACGACCTCCACGAGCTTTTTATCTATAGCATCTTTCTTTCCGCCTGCGCTCAAAACTTCGAGAGCTTCCTGTTTTCCCATACCCTTCCGATACGGTCTGTCCTCTATGAGCGCGGTGAATATGTCCGCTATCGCTATGATCCTCGCACCCATGTCGAGTTTTTTCGAACCGATATGGAAAGGATATCCGCTGCCGTTCAGTTTTTCGTGATGGAAGGAAGCCCATTCTATGACGTGTTTGGGGAAATCGCTCCTGTGAAGGACATAGTACGTGTAATACGGATGCTGCCGTATAAGGCCGATTTCGTCATCCCTCAGATCATTTTCTTTTTCCAGAATCGCGTTAGGCACTGTCAGTTTTCCTATATCGTGAAGATTCCCTGCAATCTTTAGCATTTCGGTTTCGATCTCCGTGTATTCGAGGGCTTTGCCGAGAAACTCGGCGGTAACCGCTACTCCGGTGGAATGGGTTGCGGTGAACCGCGACTTGAAGTCTATGATATCGCGGATCGTTTCCGAAAGAGCGGTAAGGGAAGCCTGCTGGATGGACGTATCCTTATGTTCCAGCATAATCTGAATGAGATCGGATAATTTCGGCGATACAATATCGAACCAGAACTCTTCTTTATCCGCGAGAATTCTGAAAGCATCGATAAGCACCGGATCGATTTCTGTTCCGGCCAATGCAACAACATGAGCAATAATTTTCTTATTCTGAAATAGGATATACTTGTCGCGCTCTATGCTTCTCTCGATGTTGTCTGCCAGGTTGAGTATCTGCGCCTTGAAGAAAATACGGTTTTTCCCGTACGGATTCAGATCGCCAAGGCTCGTATGATGATAGCGGATGATCTTCGCAGGCACTTTGAACAGGGGGAACCTGTTCAGCACTTTCTCTCCTCTGATGCAGTGCGCCTGGATGTTCTTGAACCTCGATTCATGGAGATCGATCTTCTCTTCCGACGTAAGCGCCCCGATGTCGTGAAGAAGGCCCGCATACACGATTTCCGTCGATTCCCTGTTCGAGAGCTTCACGAGTTCGCCTATTTTATAAGCGATATATGCAGTGCGTATCTGATGCTGGGAGAGACGCTGGCTCACGAGATCGAGGATATCCGCAAAAGAAAGCAGAAACTTCAGAAGATTGATAGAGTATTCCTGGTACATAGGTTCCTTGCAGTAAACCTTATACCATCAATAATGATTATGCAAGGCACGTTTTTCGCCGGCTGAGCTGCAATCTCTTCAGTCCTGTCTCCCCAGTTCCTCTCCTGCCGGGCGGACAGCACCGATTTCCTAAGCCGCACCGACTTCGGAGTTACTTCCACCATCTCGTCGTCGCATATGAACTGTGTATGGCCCGTTCGCGCGGCAGGGGCACGATCGGCGTACGAATGGAGTTTTCATTCTTGCATGCCGCCCGTATGAGCGACGGCTTCGGCCTTCGGGCGGCAACGAACAACAGCCGCCCATACGGGAGGAAGTCATCAGGCGAGGGCGGTTCCACGTTCTTTGAGCAAAATCTGTCGCGTTATGGTAAAGAGGTGATAACCCTTTATGGCGAAGGTGATGGCTTCCGCTATGGAGCCAGGCCGCTGGAAAAGCGTTCTGAGAAGGAAGTACAGGTAATAGAAACCGTACCGCGAAAAAGTCTGTTTTCGCAGAGAGAGGAAGAATGCCTTGATTTCCGCTTTGGTGATCTTCTGCTGAGGTCTCGACACTATCGGCTTCCGCTTCAGCAGCGTGATGCATCTGTTGAAATAGAGCTTGGGAGAGAACACTTCGGCGATCATCCGTTTGTATCCTTCCACGAGCTTATCTACAGGCATCTTCGAGAGGAAATTCACCTTGAAATCGTGGGTGTTGTTTCCCGACGAATCCGCAAGAAGCCGATTTTCGCGCTCCAATCGTCTATACAGCTGGGTCTTGGGAACCGCAGTAAGCATGCCTACCATTGCTACCGGTATTCCCGCTTTCTGGATAAAAGAAATCTGTCGGTCGAAAATATCTTCTTTGTCAGTGTCGAATCCTACGATGAAGCCACCGGTCACTTCTATGCCGTACCCCTGTATTTTCGCTATGCTTTCAAAGATGCTCCCTTTCAGGTTCTGATTCTTCTGCGTGAACGCGAGGGTGGCTTCATCGGGAGTCTCGATGCCGATGAACACCATGGTGAAACCGGAGCCCACCATCAATTCGAGAAGCTCGTCGTCCTGGGCGAGGTTGATGCTCGCTTCGGTGAAAAAGGTGAAGGGGAACCCGTGCTGTTCCTGCCACAGGATGATGCGCCGCAGCAGGGCTTTCACTTCTTTCTTGTTCCCGATGAAATTGTCATCGACTATGAAGATACTTCCTCGAAATCCCGCTTCGTATACTGCATCCAGTTCTCGGGCGAACTGGTCCGGGGTCTTTGTCCGCGAAACGCGGCCGAACATCTCTATGATATCGCAGAACTCGCAATTGAACGGGCAGCCCCGGGAATATTGGAGCGACATGTTATTGTAAGCCTGCACGTCGATGATATCGAAACGCGGCGGCGGCACGGTTTTCAAATCCGGCTTCACGCCGTTTGCAGTGTACACTTTCTTTGGGGATCCGTTTTCAAGATCGCGCAGGAATTCCGGCAGCGTCACTTCAGCTTCGTCGAGTACGAAATGGCTTACCCCTTCGATGTCGCCGTGAAAAGAAATCGGATACGGACCTCCTGCTACGACAGGCGTGCCGAGTGCGTTGCATAAAGCCACCAACTCGGAAAACGATTCCTTCTGGATGATCATAGCGGATATGAACACAAAATCCGCGTTCAGGATATCCTGCTCCTCAACCGGAGCGACATTCAGATCGATGAGCTTCACATCGTATTCCTTAGGAAGCAGGGCTGCCACCGTCATCAGCCCGAGAGGAGGAAGAGAGGCTTTTTTCCCGATGAAATCGAGTGCATACTTGAAACTCCAGTAGGTCGCGGGGAATTTCGGATACAGCATCAATATGTTTTTACGTGTCATGATAGTTCCTTTCAAATAGTATGGCAATCGCCGCAGGTTCTCCGACGAAAGCATAAAGACCGGATTGTAAAAATGCCATTCTTTTCATGGAGTATAAAGACTGTTCGAAGGGTGTTAGATAGATGTTAAAAAAACATGTTCTCACGGTGCAAAGGTCCGGCAACACGCTTGCGAAATCATGATTCAAATGTACTTCCTTTGCCGGATAAATGCAACGGAAAAATGACTGTCCTTGCGCTTTCTCAATGCCGCATATGAAGAGAGCACAGACAAGACCATCCGCCACACCTTCCTCGATGAAGCTATTCCGCGCCGTAACGGATCGTGCTCTCCAGAAAAAACCGTTTCTGGTCCGATCGAGCAGCTCAACAGAAAAAAACCAGTTCATATTTTAACCTCGGATATATGGTACTAGTATCGGCCGAAGCGAGAAATAGGGAGGAGAACAGAAAAATCGCCCGATCAGGCCGGATTGTCGGTCACCAGTTCGCAGTGGCGGACTTGTACTGGTTATATGTGGACAACACTTCAGCTGCACTCATAGGCGGAGTAGAAACGCGGACGCCGTTTATCTTTCCATTAAAACCGAAATATCCGTACACAGCACTGTACGTGACGGGCAGTTGGGAACCTACTATGAGGTTGGCCCCTGGCGCAACACGCGCACCGTTTGCAGAGGCCTGCGGCTTCATGGTCTTATTCAGAACGCCGTTGATGTACAGGTTGATGTACGGGGTCGCAGCGCCTGTGTCCCACGTAGCTACGAGATAGTACCATTTTTTGGTATTCAAATTTATTGTGCTTGTGAGCAGGTCATACCCGCCTGTGGCAGTCGAATTGGGTCCGCTCAGGATGAACGCAAGTTGTCCGGAGCTGCCCCAGAACTGGAGGGAGTAGCACTCGTCGCTGAAATCCGCTTGTATGCCTTTGTGCACGATTCCTGCGGTGTTCGTATGTTGGTTCACGTACACCCATGCTTCGACTGTGCCTGTCTTGGACAGATCATAGGCAGGTTCCAATGGCAGGGTACTCCCCTGCTTTCCATTGAACAACCATTCCGTGCCTTCGGGCTGAAGGCTGCCGGGAATTACGGTACCGGTACTTATGACCCCGGCTCCTTCCGTGAGGGAAGTGTAAAGGGTGGCGAGATCTCCCACACCCGATGTGTCGGTTACCGCGATGGGCAGGCTCGTTCCTCCGGTAGGTGCGATCTGCGTCCTGTTGAACACGAATGCTGTAGAATCCCCTGCCAATACTTCTTCCGCGTCGCCGGAAGGCGTATAAATCGTGGTAGTGTCCCACCCGGAAAGCTCGACATAATCGCTATTCAGTTGCTGGAGGAAGAGGTCTTTTCTCCCTGTGATGTTGACTACCCGCATTTTCATGTTAGTCGCTTTCTTCCCCGTCGAAAGAAGAGGATTTCCGTTCGCATCCAGCGAATACACAGTCTCCTGCCTCAAAACGGATTCAGCGAGCGTATCGAACTGAGAGCCTATAAAGACGGAACCAAGGGTCTCAGTGAAGGAACCGCCCTGCGTAGTAAGCGTGGAGAGCGTTTTTTCGAACATAAGGGTATAACAATAGTATTTTCCCGCTACGGCATCCTTGAATTCCGTGTAGTACCTGATGCCCAGGATGTTCTGTCCCTGGGTGCCCTGCCAAAACCAGAAATTATAATTTTTCGGAGGAGCAATGTTGTATACAACCACAGAAGAAAATACTGCGTTCGCATCTGTAGTCGGATAGAAGAGTTGGGAAAACTCAAGAGAGCCGTTCACGTCGAACGCTGCAAATTTCGGCAAAGACGGAGTTTTGGTGAAATCCGTCTGCGCAACGATGGTCTCAGACCGAACGGAACCGTCTGCGAACATGAGCACCTGCCTGACCTTCGCTTTCTGGTCTTGAACCCATTCGCCTGAAGCATTCTGAGTCACGATAGGATCGTCGATCGTCCATACACCGTCCGGGACCGCGTAATCGAAATACCCTGTGGCAGCATTGATTCCGATATCTTTAAAATAATACTCTTCCGTATAACTTTTTCTCGCATCGCCCGCAGGAAAGGAGGTGACCGCAACGACGTCGTACACATTGTTCGCAGCGCTTCTGGGCGTCACGGTGAATGTGGTAGTCTGCCCGGGTTCAGGATAATTCGCGAATGTCGTAGGGGCTATTCCGGAAATGTTGCTGTTCGTAAGGAGGTTTACGGGAACCGTCGCCCTGCTCGCAGCACCGGAAGTGTTCAGAAAAGGAGAGAGATACCTGCAGGGCTGCCTCCCCGTTCTGCGTAATAGGAGGACATAAATGCTGTCTGCAGTGCCTGAATATCTGAAGCGGAAACAGTGGTCTGCACATCTTCCTGTATGCCAGAGAGAGAACAGCCAGATACAACGATCGAAAGGATAAGCGGATAGATACACAACTTTTTCATATTGATACCTTACTTTTTATTATCGGATTCAACGAATCCAATATATCGCATTTCCTGAAGAAAATCTTTATCAGTCGGACGGAAACACAGGTATCCGCAGCTGTCAGAGGTTGAGCTTCTTCAGCTTGGGTCTATATCACAAGGCGGCAATACTTGTGAGTCGATGCAGCTTCGTTGATTCCTCAGGCCAGGCACGACTACTTGACTCAGATCACATAGTGTGATATGGGTAGCAGACAATAAAAACAACGGAAGACGGAACGAAAGGTTCGAAAGAACCAGTCGTTTCGTAAGCCGGTGTGTGGTATGTTGCGAAAGTAGCATGCCGCATGCCGGCTTTTTTTATGCTCTGACGAGTTCATTGAACGTTTGGAACTAACCGGGAGAACACCAGAGGAGGAGATTTTTTTCGGATGGCGATAATGAAACAGGCTCTCAAAATTCCTCCATATCTGTATGATATCGTCGCTGAAATGGATTTTCGGACAGTACTCGATGTTTTATACCTTCATATCCGTACCAAGAATGGTGACGATATGTTTTTTACCGAGGAAGGAATACCATTCGTGAAACATTTATTACCTTCAAATTTTATCAAAGATAAGGAATGGATTACTGCAAACTGGACGATTCTGGACGGATCCAGCCTTCCTTATCGGGTCTCAACGAAACCTTTCGATGGGACAGCGTTGGAAGTAATAATCAAATGGAATCGCATGGGAATTAATCCGTGGATCCCTTATTCTTCCTATCAGTTCAACACTCCGTTTGAAGAGTTCGCTCTGGTTCGCGATTTCAGAGATTCCCTCGGGAAAGCGCTCGGAACTCAGCATCCACTAGCCATTTATGTCCCATGCGATAGAGCTACACTTGAGGCGCTCCAAAGACGCAAGTATCTCATGGAACGTATCGTGGAAAGCCACCGGCAAGCAGAGTTGGACATGCACCGCCAGTATGCGGTCATCTACCGTTGGATTCCTGGAGATAGTCTTCTCGAAAAAGTGACAAAAGGCGAGATTGAACAAACGAAAGCGGAAAGATGGGTGGAATGCATCGGCAGGGAAATCAGGGACGCCGGCTTCTCAATTGCCGACCTAAAAATGAGTCATATCATCCTCGATGTGAAAAAAACGAAGGGCCTTCTGGATGAAAACGAAAATCTTAAGTACCATGTGGTGGATTTCGAACTCTTGTATCGAATGTCGGATCGCAAAAAAGAGAGAGGCACACTACTATCGCAGACAAAAGAACGACTGTCGCTTTCAGGATGATCTTTCAGGGACAGCATCGAAAGAGAACCGAAAATGATATCACTCTCATCCGGGGAATATCCAGGCTTGAAAAGAAATCGATCTGCGAGCCTGCAATTTCCCAGAAAAGCAGATTCACGGCCATACTGTGATATTTCCCCCCCGATATTTGCTCCGGAGGGAAAAAGAACAAACAAAGGAAAGAAACAGATATGACGAAAGGACAAATGGAAGCGAAGATCAGTGAAGCGATCATTCGGTTCGAGAGGGAGTATATGGGAAGAGGCCCCCTTGAAACGAAAACGTACATCATCGGCGACCTTATCTTAGTTCGGTTGAAAGGTGTGCTCACTCGAGCCGAACAGCAGCTTACCCAGTCGGAGAATCCGATGAACGGCAGACAACTTGTCAAGCAAACACGAAGGGAACTTATTGAGGGGGGAAGGACTCTCCTCTGTTCCGCGATTTATGAGGTAACGGGTCACCGTGTGGTGAGCCTCCACACTGATATCAGTACAAAAACCGGCGAAAGAATTATTGTTTTTACGCTCGACAAGAGCATTGAGTTAGGCTAATCGTTACGGCGTATATTTTCATTATGTCACAAAACTCTGTTCCATAACGCGTTTCAGATGCTGTTCTCGGCCCTATTCCCTAAGGGAACCCCTCTTACTTGTCGGTGGTTCCCATATCGGGCGCCTAATCGCTTAGTAAAAAGGAAGGAATTATTTTTTCGCATGCGAAAAAAAGAGTTTTTAGAAGTGCCCTTATTATGCGGCATCGCAAACCCATACTTTTTACCACTTGATACAAGTGTTTAAAACAGGTATAGTGACACAAACATAAGCGCTTTCTCGAAGATACATCGAGAACAGCCTCGTTGGATGCGCCGAGTCTGGATGTATTGAAGAGAGAGAAAAAGCTGTATCGGTAGATCAGATAAGTGGTTCCTGAACCTCTCTAAGACGGTAGAAGGGACTAGTTGGTTGATAAACCGGCACGCTTACGCCTTACGTGCGATCATTGCACGGGTGTAGGGGTGTCGGTTTTTTTTTGCGCATACCACATGGATGGCCCTCGGATGTCGATTCCGACCTTCCAAGGTATGCAAAAGAAATACTGACAAGGAGGATGTTGACGATGACGAATGTTGCGACAAAGACGGAAAGATTTCTAGATAAGCTCTCCTTGGATCGGGATGTCCTCTCCATGCTCGAAAAGGCGCCTGCGATACAGGTGCCGTCGAACCGCAACGAGATGATATGGATATCCCACGGGGGTAAGGGACATTTCAAAATCGAGTACGAGGTTCCCGGACTGGGACGGATTCGCGAAGCTGATGTCGTTCGTTGCAAGAACGGGCTTTCGGTAAATTATACTGAACCGTATATGCGGCGAAGGGATCCGGACTGTATGGTAATCGCCGACGACTATGAGACCGATAAAACGCACTACCGTGATCGCTTCGGAGAGGATTTCGAACCGTTGCGGCAAGAAACGTTTCGATGGCTCAGCAGTCAAGAATTGCTGTTATTCGCATTCATGGCCGGAGGAGAGGCGTATGGATATCCTGCCTTGCTCATTTCTCCGGCAAATGCTGGATTTTTCGCCGGCGGACTTGCCGACTTGCAAGGATTCCTGCCTCCTGATCGAATTCCGGATGGATTTTCTCCCCGCGCGATAATATATGTTGCACCGCCGTTCCGTCACACGCATTTTGACGGAAAGCAGGTCGTGGTTCACAACAGAACAAATATTCATGAGATTTTTTCGTACAACCTCTATCCTGGCCCCAGCGCCAAGAAAGGAATCTACGGCGTACTGCTTACTATAGGCGAACAGGAAGGCTGGATCACTCTGCACGGTTCCACAGTGAAAATAATCACCCCATATGAAAATATACTTACCATCATGCATGAAGGTGCAAGCGGCAGCGGCAAGAGCGAAATGATCGAACAGATGCACAAAGAAATGGACGGACGAATCCTGCTTGGCGAGAACTTAAAAACCGATGATAAAGTCTATATGAAATTTTCCGACAATTGCGAAATCAAGCCTGTAACCGACGACATGGCACTCTGCCATCCCAAATTACAGAACGGAAGCGGCAAATTAGTAGTGAAGGATGCCGAACAGGGATGGTTCCTCCGGATCAATCATATCACCCATTACGGTACCGACCCGCATTACGAAAAGCTTTGTATTCATCCGCCGGAA
>CAZWAS010000068.1:15787-15998 GCA_964631915.1 uncultured Spirochaetales bacterium
CATTTTCCTTAATCTCGAAGGAACTCAGGATGCGACCTGTCTGATCTGGGAGCATACGATGGACACATCGGAGAAGCGGTGTCCGAACCCCCGCGTGGTGATGCCGCGGCGTTTTGTGGAAGGGGTAGTAAACGAACCGGTAGAGGTGGATATACGCAGCTTCGGCGTTCGAACCCCTCCCTGTACGCAGGAGCACCCGAGTTACGGGATC
>CAZWAS010000068.1:16031-22066 GCA_964631915.1 uncultured Spirochaetales bacterium
GGCCTTGGGCTGGATATGGCGCCTCGTAGCTCCCCGGGGACACGATAATCCGAGCATCACCGATACCGTCGGCATGACGAGCGAAGGTGTCGGTTCCTATTGGCCGTTTGCGACGGGAAGGATGGTGGATCAAGCGAATTTGCTTCTGCAACAGATTATGGATACTCCTAAAACGCGTTATCTGTTGATTCCCAATCAGCATATCGGCGCTTATCGGGTCGGTTTTATGCCGCAGTGGATCGCTCGAGAGTACGTCGCACGCCGCGGCAGTGTCAAATTCCGTCCGGAGCAGATCAGGCCGGCCCGATGCCCACTGCTCGGTTATGCAATGGATTCGCTGAAGATTGATGGCACCAATCTGCCAAAAGGACTGCTTCAGGTCGACCATCAACTTGAAGTCGGCGAAGAGGCTTACGACCGCGGAGCACAGATTCTCGATGAATTCTTTCGCAAGGAGTTGAAGAAATTTATCTGCTCCGATCTGCACCCCATGGGACGGATGATCCTCGAGTGTTTTATGGATAAAGGTACTGTTTCCGACTATGCAAACATCCTTCCCTAGGCTGAGGTGTTATAGAAAGCATTCAAGAAGTGCAATTCAACGTATAGAAATTCGCAAACGCTTTTTCTGCATCCTTTTGTTTCTCCCGTCGCTGCCGGGCATGCTGCGGCCGCAGATCATACTGACGGCGAGTTCCAGGCAGAAAACCATCAGGCTTGCGAGGAGGAGCCACGTGCGCAGGAAAGGCTGCTCCTCGGAACCGCTGTCCTGGAACGAGGCATTCAGTTCCGACCGCAGCGCCTCGTGCAGTAGGCTCTCGTCCCGCACAGTACCGGCTTTACCCGAAGCGAGGGAAGCGATGTCGCCGAGCAGATCATAGTCGGGCTTGGCTTTTTCGAACTCGGACGAATACGGAACCTCGATGCCAAAGGTTTTCACGGTTCTGTCCGTGGTGTACTGCGCAGCATGAAGCGAAAGGGAAACATACGTCGTTTCCCCGACCGAGATTCCGAACCCTGCTTCGTATCTGCCCGGCTGCGATTGGGTAAGATGCAGGAGCTTTCTTTCCTTTCCGGAAATCACTGCAACAGGGTCGAGGCCGTTCAGGAATTCGCCCGATTCGCCGAGTGCATCGAGGCTCATGGACACTGTTCCATTTTCAATGGATGAATGAATCAGGTAGCGACCGCTCTCGGATTTTCCGATCCAGCGTACAAGCTGGGAAAATACTTTGGGCAGGCGCTTCCAGGTAAGCCATTGTTTGCTCCAGCGCCCCTGCACATCGGAGGTGAAAGCAGCAGCCCTTCCCAACCCGTATTCCCACACAGCGAGCAGAGGTTTGCCGCCCGCAGCGGAAAGCACCTGCCGCGCATCCTGCTTCGGATACGTAGTGACAAAGCCGAAAAGCGGAGGAATGTCATCCTGAACGATGCCGGAAAGCACCCCGCCGTCGGATGCTATCACAGGGAAAAACATCTCTTCGGTGATGAGCCGCTGTGTTACCACTTGCAGCTCGGAAGAAAAGAATTGCGGTATTTCCTTGAAATCCGCAGTGAAATACGCCCTGCCGCCGCATGAATCCGCAATTTCCCGCATAAGCCCCAGATCAGCATCCGCTCCAACCGCCATAGTGGTCACTGTTATACCTTGGTCTCGGAGTTCCTTGCAAAGTCCCGCAAAGTCGGCATCCGTCACAACGCCATCGGAAAGTACGATGATATGCTTCACTGCATTCCTGTCACCCGAAAGGGAGCGCCGAGCCTCTTGCAGCGCCTCATACAGATGGCTGTCCCCGCTGGATTCCATGTTTTCAAGACGGGTATCGAGTTCGGGGGCGCTCCCGTCCGTACGCTGCATCTTCGCGAGTTTCCGTATCCATACGGGTTTGAGGTCGAAAGCCAGAATACCGAACGAATACTCGGTATGAAGGGTTTCCATGGTCGAGCGCACTGCGGATTTCACGAGGTCGATCTTCTGCCTGTCGTCCGAAAGCTTGCCTGCCATGCTCCCCGATTTGTCGACAACGGCAACTATGGATACGCCGGGCATATCTGCCTGTGTGGAGTCGTCCATATACACCGGAAGCACAGCTTCCACAGGGGTCTTGTAATATCCACCGGCACCGAAAGAGTCCCCACCTCCGATCATGAGGAATCCTCCTCCCGCATCGCGGACATAACGTTCAACGATGCGCATGGTTTCGAGGGAAAACTCTCCTGCGTGCACATCGTCGAATATCAGAGACTCGAAACGCAGAAGCCCGGAGAGCGTTTTCGGCATGGTCTCGGGAGTTGCCCTTTGTATGTGTATACCCTGAACCGTCAATGCTTTGAGGAAAGATTCGGATGCCGAGCCGGGACCGGATACATAGAGAATGGAGGGTTCGTCCTCCACGGTCACGAGTTTCGAGAACCGATTGTTTTCCGGAATGGTGTCGTCTTCGGTGCGCAGTTCTGCGGAGTATCTGTGGATACCCCCCTTCGAGAATTCGCCGACATATCCGAAGGTGGTGAGCCCCGGATAGAGCAGTACTTCATCCTCGCCTGCGAATGCGTCGTCCACGGACAAGGATATGACTGCTCTGCTCCTCACTGAGGATTCTACCATAACGGCGATCCGGTGCGGTTCCGAAGCTCTGACCGGCTCGGCTATCAGAATATCCTTGATGAGCGCTTCGCCGGTTCCTCCGGCAGGATCAGGAATGACGCACAACGTCCTTATACCCATTGCCCCCAGTGCCGCCGCTCCTCTACGAGCGTTTCCCGCTGTTTCGTTTCCATCCGATAGGAGAATGATGCACTTGCTTCCCCCCTCCGGCATGAGCGAAGCCGCACGGCTCAATGCTTTTTCGATATCCGTCCCGCTCTTATCCACAACTGATGTATAGGTCGGCCTGAAAAACCCTGTGCGCGGAGCGTTTTCCACGGAAACATCCCTGCCGAACAAGAGGAGCCCTGCTTTCTCCTCCGGATGCTTGCGTTCGAGAACGGTTTCGACGAACCGTTCAAACGAAGCTCTGGCGAACGGAGAAACACTTTCAGACACATCCATGACAAAGAAGATGGTCCCGTACCGAGAAATGGAAGGAATGAAATACAGAACGAGCGCGCCGACCAGAGCACAGAGGGAAAGCCCTCGGAACACGAGAAACCGCGCTCGGGTTGCGCTTTTTTTTTCAGTTCTTCTTGCCCCGTGGAGTACGGCTTCGGCTAGGAGGAATACCGTAGCGCAGAGGGAAAAAACCGGCCACAATGAGAACGAATTTGTCGGTTTATCAAGTCGGCCCGCAGTGCGGTTGCGGTTCCCCGCCCCCGCTTCCCCGTCGGCGAAAAAAATATTCCTTGTGTCTGTTTCCTTGGAGTTGCAAAGATTTACAGCCACGTTGTACGGCTGCGGTCCGTTTTTCACCAGATAGAGTCCTGCCTCAATCAGGGAACCGATCCGATATTCCCCGCAGATCGGTTCGCCGGGAATCCGCATTCCTCCTGGCGTCTCGACGAATACTGAATCTCTGACGGAAGCGAAGCGGTATTCCGAACCTGTGAGGACTTGAGTCCGCGAAGCTTTCCTATTTTCCGGAAAATACCAAGAAAGAACCCGTTCGATGAAGCGGGGGAAATCCGGCGACAGAGGAAATGTGGATTCGAGCACATCGAAATGGAGCACGAGGATTTCTCCAGAATCGGAAGGCACAGTCTGAGCGAGAAGCTTGTCCCCGTACCGTATCAATGCCCTGGATCCAGCGAACGCAGGGGCCGGTGATGCCCTGAAGATCGAAACGCCGTTTAAAAGCAATCCTTCTGTGATGGGATGCTCGGGATCGATCGAAGTGATTTCGGGATCGGATACCCTCCGCTCCCTCTTCGCTTCGATGCCTGGCGGGAAGGAATCCACAAGCATAATTCTACCTCTGTCCGGAAGCGCAGCGCTGTCCGTTCGATCGAGCACCACAAGATCGTAGCCAGCAGTGCCGAACACAGCCGCTTCCTCAGGCGTGCGCACGGACAACCTCACGAGCGGATCGAGGGAAAGCGCCTGTTCCAGGTATCTGTTGCCCGGGCTCACAAGGAGCACGTCCTTCGTGCATCCGCCGGGCAGCACTGCATACGCGCTGTTGTCCGACTCAAGGCCGTCCTCAAGCTCTAGGCGGGCCTCCACTGTGCCAGCCCCATGAACAGTGAAAACATAATCCCGTACTTCCGAGGGATCGAGGGATACGAAGATACGCTCGAATGCCGAGCCCTCTTTATGGAGAACCAGGCCGAATTCCGCACGGGATGCTCCCGAATTGGCGAGCCTCATGAGCACGTCCCATGTCCCTTGCCTCTGTACATGCTCCCTCGGGACAAACCGTACGATGCCCACATTATCAACCGGTTCCCCTGCGGAGATGAAATGCAGAACCTTACGCTTCACGAGCGGTTCGATGAATTCCCTTTCCTCTTCGCCGAATCCTCCGTCGCTCACGAGGAAGATTTCGACTCGTCCTTCTTGTTGCGGAGTCTCAAGCGCCTTCGTCACTGCAAGAACGAGGAATCCCGGTTCATCCGTGGCAGAAAGCGAAGAAAGCGTACGGAAGCACATGTCCTTCGCCATATCGGTAAAACCGGCAGAACCCTGCACATCCGTCGTGGATATAATGCGGAATTTCGCAGCACCGGAATGCGCCGATACGATATGTCGGGCCTGCTCGCGGGCTTTCTCGAAACGAGAGTTATTCCCGTACTTCGCCTTCATACTAGCGCTCGTGTCCATCACGAGAATGATGGTTTCTTCTTTCCCAGCAAGGTACGAAGGAAGACGGATATCGGACAACGCGAATGCACATGAACAAATGAACAGAATTCGCAAGAGAAGGATAAGATCGAAAGGAGGGCGTTTCCTCTCCGGGCTCGCAGATTCCCTGTGCGTTTTCAGAGTCCAGAAGAGAAGGGACGATACGATGTGCATCCTCTCTCCTTCCACGAACCTGTAAAAGAGCACGAGAAAAGGTATAAGAATCAAAAGCAGAAGAAAAAACGGGTTCCCGACAGTCAAGGCATCCTCCTCCTCGAGAGAACCTTTTCCATCACTTCTGCAAGAGGTTCGCCGGCATCGATCTGCACAAACCTTACTCCTTCGGCCGAACAGAAGGAAACCATGGCCTCGGTCATTGTGTCGAGTCCGATCCTGTAGGCCTCGAGATCCTCGGGGCCGAAGGATATGCGAAGCTCTTCTTCTGTCTCCGAATCGACCAGCAGTGCTTTACCCCTGAAAGGAGGTTCCGCTTCGTCGGCGGAAAGAATTCTGACAAGCACCACCTCCATGATCGGCGAACTCAAGGCGACGACTCCCGTCTCGAATCCCCCTCCTGCAAGGAAATCGCTTATGATGATGCAAAGACCTTCCCTCCTTGGATATCCGGCATATTCCCGCATCGAGGCATTGATGTCCGTGATGCCCTGAGATTGTTCGATGTTTTCGAGGAAATCGCATATCGAGGGAAACGACTGTTTGGACCTCGTGTAAGGAAGCACGGAACGGAGCCTGTCGGAGAATGTTACGATCCTCAAAGGGTTGGAATCCTTCAGGGATACATAGGCCAGTCCTGCAGCGAGACGACAAGCTGCAGCCATTTTCTGCGGTTCTCCGAAAAACATGGAGGAACTCACATCGAGGAACACATGAAGCGCCAGGTCTCTCTCGGCATGAAAAAGCTTCACGTACGGCTTATCGGTTCTCCGCATGATGTTCCAGTCGATGTATCTGAAATCGTCCCCGGGTTCGTAGTTTCGATAATCGAAAAACTCGAGGCTGTACCCCCTGCCGTGCGTTATCCTGGATCCTTCGGTATTTCCGCTGACCCTTCGTTGGGAAACGAGGGAAAAGCCTTCGAGAGTCCGGTAAAAATCCCCATCGATAGAGAGCCGCGCCATCGAGATACTTCTCCTAGCGTTTTACCTGGAGAAGCACATGGGCGAGTATCGCGTCTTGCGTCATTCCTCGTGCTTCCGCTTCGAAATTAAGTATGAGCCTGTGCCTCAGACATGGAAGC
>CAZWAS010000069.1:0-3662 GCA_964631915.1 uncultured Spirochaetales bacterium
TTCTGCGCCTCTTCGAGTCGAAAGCGCTCATAGCCATGGAAGAGTTCGTATATATAGACTGGCCGACCATGGACGTGGATGAGCCGTTTTTAAGCATAGCACGGCGCGCTCTGTCCTGGTCCCTGCTCGCAGCTCCCGAAAAGCGTACTGCAATCATCAACAGAATTATCGACGAGTATTCCATTGACGGCGTAATACACAATGCCCATTGGGGATGCAGGCAATCTGCAGGCCCTATCCATGCCATATGCAGAAAACTGAACAGGCCGCTTTTGAACATCGAAACGGACCTCGTCGATTGCAATTCGGCTCTCGCAGGGCAGCTTTCCACGAGAATCGAAGGATTCCTCGAAATGCTTGGGCAGAATCCGCGGGTCGCTGGACATTAATATAACGTTATTTTTTCTTAATGAAATGTTTATTGCATCGGTGCCGAGTTCTCCTATACAGTACTGGCATGAAAACAGTGCTGTATTTTTTCGTTGCAGTATCGTTTTTCTTCATGGTTCCGTTTCCTTTCGGCTCGGCCGAAGAAGTGGTTGTGGATGTGGAAAAAGCCGTGCGCATGGCTTTCGAGAACAATTTGTCGCTGAAATCCGAGCAATTGACCCAGAATCAGAAAAAGCGGGGCATGGAAAATTCCTGGAACAGCTTGCTTCCGACTCTCTCCGCCAGTGCCGGACTGTCGCGGTCGAATGAAGCTTCCGCTTCCACACCATGGAGTCTATCTGTAGGAATAACCGCCTCTCTGACATTGAATGCCGGCATTTTTTTCTCAATGAAACAGACGGCTCTTGACTACGAGGCAGGGCTCATAGCGCTGGAACAGGCGAAACAACAGATGCAGCGCGATATAAAGAAAGCGTTTTACAACCTCCTGCTCCTTGAGGAAAATCTGAACATGTACCGCCAGAGTATGGATACGGCAGAGAAACGGTATATTCAATCAAAAACCAATTACGACTACGGGCGGGTGTCCAGGTATACGATGCTGAGCGCGCAGGTTGCATGGGAAAACATGAAACCTACCTTGCGCGACATGGAACTCAGGTACAGAGAAGCAGTCGAATCTTTCAAGGATGCACTCGGCATAAATCCTGCAGACTCGGTGCGTCTAGAGGGAGCCATCGAAGTACAGGACATGTCCTTCGATGCGGATGCCCTGATCACCAAATACATGACCGATAGACTCGATATTCAGGCCATACGGCAGAGGAGAAAGGTGCTCGAGAATACGATCGGCTCCGCCATAGCTTCCCTCACCCCCTCGCTCACGTTCAGGTTTTCCATGGATCCCACGTTCCGGGGAGATCCTTTTGCCGATCCGTGGTTCGCGGATGTTTCGAACGATTGGAAACAAAGGAGCGGGGCATTTTCCATGGCTCTTTCAGTACCGCTTGACGGTTTGATACCCGGCTCGAAAACGCAGACGAGTATAGCCAATGCCGAGGATTCCATCCGGCAGAACGATATCAACCTCAGCCAGTCGCTTAAAAAGGCGAGTATGGAGATCACGAATATCGTCAAACGTCTCGAGAAATCGCTCCTTTCCCTGAATACGCTGAAGTTGAATGTGGAATTGGCTTTAGAAGCCTACAAACTCGCTGAAGAGTCTTATAACGCAGGGGGCAAGGAAATACTCGAAGTTCAGAATGCGGAACTCGAACTTCAGAAAGCGAAGCTTTCGGTGCTCACTGAGGAATACAATTACGTATCGGGCCTGTTGGATCTCGAATACGCGCTCAATACAAAACTGGATGAGCGGGGAGCTGGAATATGAAAGTCTTGAAAATAATCGTGACGATAGTGCTTATCCTAGGAGTAGGGTTGCTCCTTGTGCTCGTACTTCAGAATTTCGGCATCATCAAAGGGACGAAAACACAGGCTTCGGGGTTTCAGACTCCTGGTTCGGCGGGAATGATGAAGCAGCAAGGGCAGGCTGTTGCCGAGGGAGCGTTGCGGCAAAATGCGCAGTCTTCACAAGCAGGGCTTAAGGCGCAGCAGGATCTGTCGGGGTCCAGAGGGGCAGTGCGGCAGAGCGGATCTTCTGACCAGCCGGGAAGGCCGCAGGACGGAGCCGCGTTCAGGGATGCTTCCCGCGCAAATGCTCTTGGGGGCCAGTCCGGCCCCCAAGGGGCATCCAATCCGGGGGGGACATCCAGGCAAGACGGTTTTTCGCGCCGGCCCGGAACTGAAGGCGCTGCTGGTCGGAATGCGCCGGCCGATCGAATGAATACGCAGACGGAAAGCGGCGATAAGGCGAGCGGAACCGCTCAGAGTGCCGGAAATGCCGGAAGGTTCGATATGCGTCAGGCGAATACCCAGGCTGCACGTATCTACGCCGTGAGTACCATCCCTGCATCCAGAGGAACGGTCAAGGATTATATCAAGCTCAACGGTGATGTGGGCGTGAAGTCCAGCGTCGATGCGGTTTCGGACAAGGCGGGAAGGCTTTCGAGGCTGTACGTAGGCATAGGTACCAAGGTGTCCAAAGGCGACATCATCGCGGACGTAGATCCTTCGGTGTCGGGTAATCAGGCAGCTCCCATTCCTGTACGCGCCCCGATTTCCGGAACCGTAACGGGACTCAAGGCCAATATTGGTCAAATGGTGAGCTCCGGCGTTTCCATCCTCACCATTGCCGCTGTCCTCGATGTGGAAGTGAAAGCCTATGTGCCAGAACGGTACCTGGGGAAGATCCGCATGCAGAGCGAAGCATTTGTGAGCTTCGACGCGTATCCGGGTACGGAATTCAAATTCCGCGTAACGGGAATCAGTCCTGTGGTGGACCCTGTTTCCCGTACCATGGAAGTAAGGCTTGAACCGCTGATTCCGGATCCGCGGATAAAAGCCGGCATGTTTGCACGGGTGGTCCTCATAACGGAAATCAGGAACAATGCGGTCATCATACCGACGGACTGCCTCGTGAAGCGGGGAGATGCGTATCAGGTGTTCATAGTGGGTGAAGATTCGACCGCTCATGTGCGAACCGTGACTGTGGGTCTCCAGGTGGACGGTACTGCGGAAATCGTGTCGGGGCTGAGGCAGGGAGAAGAGGTGGTTGCCGCAGGCAGTACGCTTCTCGACGACGGAGCCAGGGTGAATGTCGTGCAGAGGTTGGAAGGATTGAAAGGCAGGATCGATCAGGCCTCTGCGGTGAGGACTGCCCTTGCGGAAATCGGCGACATTGACGTGTACTTACGGACCAACGGCGTGGTGATGAGCAGGACTTCCGTCGATGTGCTTGCCGATGTGGCCGGCAAGGTGGTAAAGCTTCCGGTTTCCCTCGGCGACAGGGTGGAGCAGGGCCAGGTGATCGCAGAGGTGGATCCTTCGAAACCGGGTATGCAGTATGTAGCGAACAAAGTCGTCGCTCCGATATCGGGCGTCGTGAGTTCCCTCTCCGTACAGATCGGCTCTTCAGTCACTTCGGCGAATGTGCCACTTATGAAGATAAGCGGCACTGACGACTTGCAGATCAAGGCCGAGGTCGCAGAACGCGACTTGTCATTGATATCTGTAGGGCAGTATGCGGAGTTCGTCCTCGATGCGTATCCGGACCTGCGGTTTCAGGCTGTTCTTTCCGAAATCGGCCCTGAGGTGAAATCCAGTACCCAGACCGTGGAAATCCGCGTGAATCCGACCCGGAAGGATGAGAGGAT
>CAZWAS010000069.1:3672-11939 GCA_964631915.1 uncultured Spirochaetales bacterium
GTGCTCTATGCGGAAGCGAAAAATGCGGTGAAGATTCCGACTTCGGCGCTGTTCGACCAAAACGGCAAGCAGTACGTGTATGTGATAAAGAAAGACTCGACCGCTGAACTCAGGCAAGTGACTGCGGGACTGAAAACCGAAACATACGCGGAAATACGGTCGGGGCTTTCAAAGGGTGAAGAAGTAGTCATCCTCGGTCAGAGCCTGATCAGAAACGGTGCAAAAGTGGATGTGCTCGAGCGCAGCTCAGGCATCCAGGAAAAGGGAGGTGCCGGGGAGGCTTCCCGATGAGCATCGAACAGAAAGTCATTAGCAAGCCGGTATCCGTTATAGTCGTGTTCGCCATTCTGGTCGGACTCGGTGTTTACCTCATCGGCCGTATACCCATCAATCAGTTTCCGGAAATCGAAGTAACGACGGTCAATGTGAGGGTGTCCTATCCGGGCGCAGGGCCGGAAGATGTGGAAAAATCGGTCACACGGCTTTTGGAAGGGGCACTTATCAGTTTGAACGGATTGCAGACGCTCTCTTCGACATCTTCCGAGGGCTCGAGCAGGGTTTCTCTGGAATTCGCATCGGGCATAGATTTGGCCGAGGCGACCAATGATATACGCGATGCACTTGAACGTGTGCGCAATGCGCTGCCGGACGAAGCAGGATCGCCGCAAATATTCAAATTCAACGCTTCGGATATGCCGATTCTGATGCTCGCTGTGCGGGGCAACAGAACGCCGGAGGAACTACGCGAAATTGCGGAAAACAGGATTCAACCGAAGCTCGAACAGGTAGACGGTGTGGCCCTTACGAGCTTGCGGGGCGGAAAAGAGCGCATCGTGAAGGTGGACGTGATCCAGAACAGACTTGATGCGTACAACCTCACCCTCACTCAGGTTTCGAACAGCCTTGCATCGCAGAACGTGCAGATCGCAGGAGGGACCTTTATCGAAGGGAATATGCGGTATCTCGTTCGCACGAGCGGTGAATATACGAGCCTCGCGGATATCGAGAATACCGTTGTAGCATACAAAGGTGGAACATCCAGCGCTGCGCCCAAACCAGTGCTTCTCAAAGACCTCGCCGTCGTGTACGAAGGATTCCGAGATACGGGCAACATCGTATACATGGACGGAAAACCGGGTATTTATATTTCCGTGCAGAAACAGAGCGGAACCAATTCAGTTGCTGTAGCGGACAGTGTGCTCAAACGGGTGGAAGAACTAAATACGAGCGGAGCGCTCCCGAATGGAATCGATCTGTTCGTCGTACGCAACACTACGACCATGACGCGGGACTCGATCAATCAGGTCACGTCGAGCGCCTATTCGGGCGGTGTTTTCGTTGTGATAATACTGTTCATATTCCTCAGGCGGTTGAAAAGTACGCTTATAGTGGCCATTTCAATCCCCGTATCGGTTCTCATCACGATCATCTGCATGTATTTCATGGGCATCACCCTAAACATATCGTCACTGACCGGCATGGCGTTGGGCATAGGTATGATTGTTGATAACTCCATAGTCATCATAGAAAACATATTCAGATACCGTGAGCGAGGGGCCAAGCTCAGAACAGCGGCCTTGCTCGGAAGCAAGGAGATGATAAACGCCATAGTAGCATCCACCACCACGACTATCTGCGTGTTTCTTCCCCTCCTCATTTTCCGCAACAGCCTCGGAAGGCTCGGCATGCTGTTCTACGATACATCTTTTACCGTCATCTTTTCCATCATCGCATCGCTCCTCATAGCGATGCTCCTTGTTCCCGTGCTCGCGAGCAAATTCCTTCCCCTCGTCACGAAAAAACAGAAACAGATCCGTTTCCGATGGCTGCGCTCTATAGACGATGCGATGGAGAACGGTTTCAGCGCGTTCGACGCATTGTATAAACGGGCATTGAACAAGGTGCTCGATCACAAACTTATCACTATATTGATCATCGTCGGGCTTCTTCTCGGCAGCATATCGTTCCTGCCGCGTTTAGGCTTGAACCTTATGCCTTTTACGCAGGATGATTCGGTATCCTTGAGTCTGAAAATGCCGCAAGGCACGCCTGTTGAGACCACACTGCAGGTGCTCCAGGACATGGAAGCTGTGGTGAAGCGGGAAATCAGGGGTATCAGGAACATCATACTCACCGCCGGAGGATCCGGTGCGTTCGGCGGAGGTGAAACGAACCAAGGAAGCATCATGATCAATCTCCCGCCGTTCGAAAAACGGATCGATTCGTCCAACGATGTGCGCAGGAAGCTTAGGCCGTATTTCAACGCCTTCCCCGGTGCCGTCTTCTCTTTCGGAAGCGGAGGCTTCACCATGAGCCTCGGCGGATCGAGCGTCAGCATCGTTCTTAAATCGGACAACCTCGTAAAGTCCAAGGCGATGGCGGATCAGATCCTTTCTCTTATCCAGAAACAGGTACCGGAGATCTCCGATCCAGCACTCGATCTCAATGAGGCATTGCCGGAGCTCAGGCTCGTCATAGACCGCGAAAAGGCCAACTCTTTCGGCGTGGACATAGCAACTGTCGGCAACGAACTGAGGGCCAATATAGAAGGAAGAACCGCCACAACATACAGAACCGGAGGTAACGAGTACAGCGTGCTCGTCATCCTCAGGGAAGAAGACAGATCCGCTTTGCCCGACCTCGGCAAGATCTTCGTCATGAGCAAGACGGGGAATAAGGTTCCCCTCGCATCGTTCGCATCGTTCGAGAAGGCAACGGGGCCTGTCGAGATACGAAGGGAGAACCAGAGCCGTATTATCCGCGTGCGGGGAACCCTTGAACCCGGTTCATCCGCGAGCCATGTGAAAACGAAGCTCAGCGCCCTCATCGATTCTACGATCATTCCGGATCAAGAGGTTATCATCGACTATGCGGGAGCGTTCCAGGAAGTCGGACAATACAGTTTCGAATTGATAAAGACCATACTCATGGCCTTCCTCCTCGTGTTCGGCGTCATGGCCATTCAATTCGAATCCTTCAAGGATCCGTTTATCATCATGTTCACCATTCCACTCATGGCGATCGGTGTTATCGGGATACAGGTACTTACCGGCCAAGCGCTGAGCATGTTTTCTCTCGTCGGAATCGTCATGCTGTTGGGAATAGTGGTGAACAACGGCATAGTGCTCGTAGATTACACGAACCTCATGGTGAAACGAGGGATGAGCGTGCGCGATGCATGCGTTGAAGCGGCAGGCAACAGGCTCAGGCCTATACTCATGACGAGCCTTACCACCATACTCGGCCTTATACCGGTCGCCTTTTTTTCCGGGGAGGGATCAGACCTCTGGCAGCCTTTCGGCCAGACAGTCATCGGAGGGCTCACCACGAGTACCTTGATGACGCTGTTCTTCATCCCTGTCATGTATGCCGTGTTCAACACGAACAAGGCGCGGGTTCCGCGCAGAGCGGAAGCGGCACGTACGGCACCAGTCGTCCAGAGAGGGGCTGATCATGAAACGGCTTGAGATCATAGGCAACAAAACCACGGAAGAAGACATACTCGGGGCGTTGGCTGCCTCAGGCGTGGGAAAACACTACACGCTTATACCTTCCGTGCAAGGCATGGGAAACGCCGGCCCTAGAAAGGGAGATGCAGTGTGGCCTGAAGAGAATTTTCTGCTCATCATTTACTGCGAGGAACACGAAGCCAGGGAGATACGGAAAGCAGTGGAGGATGTGCGGACCCGGTTCCCGGATGAGGGTATCGCACTGTTCGAACTGGGATGAGTGTGTAAAGTTTTTCCGGTAATTCCTGATATGGCGTGCATATTCATGTGCGCCACACAGAGAGAAAATTACTGTTGTCGATAGCCTCTGCCACTTGATATTTCCCGCCCTTTCGGGAGATAGTGGTTTCGGGAACACACGTGTTTCAGGAAAACAAATGCATTTCATCGAAATCATCGGTATAGGAATCGGACTGTCCATGGACGCCCTCGCGGTCTCCATAACCAACGGCTTTGTGATCAAAGATATACAGGTGAAGCATGCGCTCAGAATTGCCCTGTTTTTCGGCGTATTCCAGGCTATCATGCCAGTCATAGGCTGGGCCACGGGCCTCACGTTGAGCAGATACATCGAAGCATTCGATCATTGGGTTGCATTCGTTCTTCTCGCTTTTATAGGTGGGAAGATGATACTCGAATCCAGAAGGAAAGAGGAACCTGGTTGCGAGGAAGAAAAGAAAAACTGCCTCCATGTTCCGACCTTGCTCCTCATGTCCTTGGCAACCAGCATCGATGCCTTAGCAGTAGGCCTGAGTTTCGCTTTTCTCAATGTATCTATTCTGTTTCCCGTAGCGATCATAGGAAGCATCACGTTTTGTCTCTGCGTGGGGGGCGTGTATGTGGGTAAGAAGATCGGTCATCTGTTCAAAGATAAACTTGAGCTCGTGGGAGGAATCGTACTTATCGGTATCGGCCTGAAGATACTCATCGAGCATCTCGTGCGGGGGTGATTTAGTTTTGCGCCAACAGCATCATACCAGTTTCTTCGTCGGTGACCAGGACCTGAACGAGCTTGCCTTTCAGGGCGGCGAACATGGCGCGAACCTTCTGAACGCCTGAGGCTACCGTCACGACCCTAGGGATCGATTTGAGCATATCGGCATCGATTCCTATGATTCGTTCGTTGATCGGGAGACCGAGCATGCCGCCGTTTTCGTCGAAATGCAGACCGCATATGGTACCTACGGCGCCCTTGGCGACGAGCTCGCTGGATTCGGTTTCGGACAGATACCCGGCCCGCACCAACGCACTTATTTCGGGCAGGTTCGATCCGATGCTCACTAAGGCGATATCCACGGAAGCCGCCTGCTTAATTGCAGCAGCGATATCCGGTTCCTTGAGAAGCAATTTCTTCAGGTTTCTGTCCTTGACTATGAGCGGTGCCTGCACGATACGGTAGGTGCCGCTCAACTTGTTCGCAAGCCGATGTGCGAGTTCGAAACCGTCTATTTCCAAGTTTTTTGCGCCGAGTCCCCCGTGAAGCTGAACTACTTCCACTTGTTTCCTGTCGGTAGGGGGGAATTGGTTCACTACCTGCGAGAGGGTTCTTCCCCAGCTTATGCCTATCTTCATTCCGTCCTTCATGACCGAGCATATATATTCCGCCGCCGCTTTTGCAGTCGCTGCGACCGTTTCCTCAGGATCTTTTGCGGACGGTACGACTATCACTTTGGGGAGACCGAACGACTCGTACAGCTTCCTCTGAACAAGGAGAGCAGCAGATGAAGTTTCCTGGATGCGGATTTCGACGATTTTTTCTTCTTTGCAGATGCGCAGGAGTTTCGAAACATTCGACCTCGAAATGCCGTATATCTCTGCGATTTCCTGCTGCGACATGTCCCGCTCGTAATACATACGCGCTATGTCTATGAGGAAGTCTCGTCGCGTCACATCCATATCTTTCTTCATCGCAGAAGTTCCCTCGGTTTTTCGAGAAGCTCGGTTATGCGTTTCAGGAACATCGCTCCAAGAGCACCGTCTATGAGCCTATGGTCATGCGTGAGGCAGAGCCCCATGCGTTTCCTTTTTTCTATGGCGCAGTCTTTTTCGCAGACCAAGGTTTCCTCTATCGCGCATACTCCGAGAATAGCACTTTCGGGCGGATTGATGATAGGTGTGAACGAAAGTATACCGTACATTCCGAGATTGCTCACCGTAAACGTTCCGCCGCTATAGTCGTCCGGAAGGAGTTTGCCTGCTCTTGCCTTTTCCGCGAAGGACTTCGCCTGAGCGGAGATGCCTTCCACATCCAGAGCATCGACATCCCGGATGACGGGAACTATGAGCCCTTCTCTCAGCGCTACTGCCATGCCGATATTGATACGGTTGTTGTATACGATATATTCGCCGTCCATGCTCGCATTCAGTTCGGGGAATTCCCGTAAGGCTATAGCTGTTGCTTTGATCACGAAATCGTTGTACGAAAGCTTGATGCTTCCGTCTTTATTCAAGGCCTCGCGTAATGCACAGAGGGATGTGACGTCCGCTTTCGTGCACAGGGTCGCAGGGGGTATTTGCGTGTGGCTTTGAAGCATCCGCGATGCGATGACTTTCCGCATGCCTGACAGCGGTTTTCGTGTCTGCCCTTGGACGGTTTCCCCGGCCTCTGCTCCGCGGAGTATATCCTGTTTGACGATCCGTCCGCCTGTTCCGCTTCCTGAAACAGACGTTATGTCTATGCCCTGTTTCTCCGCGATTCGTTTCGCAAGCGGCGATATGGTTCTTTCCGAAACAGATTTCACATCGCGGAGTTTGATCTCTCCGTTTTTGCCCGAAGGGTTCACGGCAGCGAGGTCTATGCCCTGTTCCGCCGCGAGCCGTTTTGCAGCAGGCGTGGCGGGGAGTTTCCCTGCAGGTCGACCTTCGGGACTAAAGGGTGCTTTGGGTTGCTGCTCAGCGGATGTGTTTGCACCTTCCGTGGCAGGCTGTCCAGCAGCAGGCGTTTGGGAAGCGGCCTGAGCCGCTTCGATGGTTTCCCCTTCCGCACCAAGCCATCCTATCGTTTCCGTGGCGGGGACCACTGCTCCGTCTCCGTAAAGCTTTTTGAGGAGAATACCGGAAGCTTCGGCCTCCACCTCCATAGTCACCTTGTCCGTCTCTATTTCGATGATCGGTTCGCCCTTGACGACCGCATCCCCTTCTTGTTTCAACCATCGTATGATTTTTCCCGTCTCCATGGCCATGCCGGCCTTAGGCATTATGATATTCTGTGCCATTCGGTTCTCTCCTAGTCGAGCAGACCTTTCAGCGCCTGAAGTATTGTCTGTTCAGTGGGTACTATGCTCGCTTCCAGTTTCGGGTTGTATGGTATAGGGACATTTGCCCCCCCGAGACGTTTTATCGGAGCGTCGAGGTAGAAAAATGCGTCGCTTTCGGCGATGGTCGATGCCAGCTCCCCTCCGAATCCGCCGAACTGGCATGCCTCGTGCACGACGAGCACTTTTCCAGTTTCTTTTGCCGCTTGCACTATGGTCGCCGTATCCAAAGGCGAGAGAGACCGGATATCCACGACGCGGGTCTGTGCTCCGTTCTCCTTTGCGAGTGTCTCCGCCGCTGCGATACAGCGCTGCACCATTCGACCGTACGTTATGACAGCGATATCATTTCCGTCTCGTTTGACGTCGGCCTTACCGAGCGGAATAGTGTATTCCTCTTCCGGTTCCGGCACAGGCCCCTTGGTTCTGTACAGAAGTTTCTGTTCGATGAACACCACCGGATTGTCGTCCCTGATCGCGGTTTTCAGGAGGCCTTTTGCGTCATAGGGTGTGGAGGGAATGACGACCTTCAGGCCCGGCACATTGGTGATCCATGCTTCCACGCTCTGGGAATGCTGAGCCGCAGCCCCGGTTCCCGAGCCACCTGCAGTCCTCAGCACCATGGGTATTTTCGCCTGGCCTCCAAACTGGTAACGGGCTTTTGCAGCCTGGTTCACCAGCTGATCCATCGCTATGGTTATGAAATCGCTGAACATGATTTCCATGATGGGCCGCATGCCGGTCATGGCTGCGCCCAATGCGCATCCGGCGATGGCGGCTTCGGAAATCGGCGTATCCCGCACTCGTTCTTCTCCGAATTCAGCTATCATCCCCACGGAAACTCCGAATGCTCCTCCGTATACGCCTACGTCTTCTCCTAGTAGGAACACATCGGGATCCCTGCGCATCTCCTCGGACATCGCTTCCCGTATAGCCTGTGCGTACGTTATCTCTCTCATACAGGTGCCTCCTCCGCATAGACATCCTCGAGCGCCGATTCCAGAGAAGGTTCGGGACTTGCTTCCGCGAACCGCACAGCTTCTTCTATGTCCTGTGCGGCCTTGCCTTCTATTGCCGCGAGTTCGGATTCGGTGCAGATATCCGCCTCGAGAAGCACCTGTTTCATCCTTTTTATCGGATCTTTCTGCCGCCACATTTCTATTTCTTCTTTCGTTCGGTACACATTTGCATCGCTCTTGGAGTGTCCCATGATGCGGTACGTATTGGCTACCAGAAGCATCGGGCCGTTTTTCTTCACGTATGTTTTGGCATCCACAGCTGCCGTGTAAACCGCTACTATGTCGTTCCCGTCTACCGACACACCTTTCATGCCGTACGAGGACGCACGTATGGAAATATCGGATATGTTCATGTGTTTGCTCACATGCATGGACATGCCATATTGGTTGTTTTCACACACGAACACGATCGGCAATTTCCATATGGATGCGAGATTGAGCGCTTCGTGGAACGACCCTTCGTTGGCGGCTCCGTCCCCGAAGAA
>CAZWAS010000069.1:11998-21945 GCA_964631915.1 uncultured Spirochaetales bacterium
CCGTTGCGATGGGAATTCCACCTCCGACTATTCCGTTCGCACCCAGATTCCCGATGGAAAAATCCGCTATATGCATGCACCCACCTTTCCCCCTGCAGAAGCCTGTGGCTTTGCCGAGGAATTCGGCCATCATGCGCTTCACATCCATCCCTTTGCCTATGCTCTGATGGTGTCCCCTGTGCGTAGCGTATATAAGGTCCTTTGTTTCGAGTGCTGCGCCCACACCTATGCCTGTGGCTTCCTCTCCGATGCAGAAGTGCGCAGTTCCGTGGACCTTTCCTTGACTGAAAAGCTTTGCAGCTGTTTCCTCGAAAAACCTGGTGAGCATCATCTTCTCATACATATCCAAGAGTTTTTCTTTCGGAATCGCATACTTTCTGATCAACTCTCTGCTCATGCGTTCCTCCCTAGGCTAATTGGTATCAATTGACACCAATTTATAAAAATAGTAGCAAAATGCACAATACTAGTCAAGTGACACAGTTTATATAGTTCAATAGAATGTGACACTAGTTTCGAATCGAGTTCTTAAACAACAGTTCATGATTGTTTATCTCCGGTTTATGGGATTCGTACCGCTTCTTCGATAGAGTACCATCATGAAAAAGATTCAATTTGTTCTTGTTTCCTTTGTGGTGCTTTCTCTCTGCGATCTCGAAGCAGAAGAGATAGTACTTGATCTGAATACTGCAGTGGACATGGCATTGCAGCATAATCTCTCTCTGCAATCCGAGATGCTTTCCTTCAGCCAGAAAAAACGAAACGCGGATACGCGATGGAATAGCCTTGTCCCCTCGGTTTCCCTCAGTACTTCTCTTTCGCGGGCGAACGAATCGAGTGGCACCTCGGCAAGTCCCTGGGGGGTATCCGTCGGGCTGAGCGCTTCTGTGACTTTGAGCGCACGGCTGTTTCTCAGTATGCAGCAAACTGTGCTGGATTTCGAATCGGGTGCACTTGCTGTCGAGAAGGCAAAAGCACAGCTTGCCCGTGATGTGAAGAAGGCGTTCTATAATCTCCTTCTCACCGAAGAAAATCTGAAACTCTCTCGGCAGAATATAGAGGCTGCTGCGAAGCGCTATGAGCAGGCGAAGAAAAACTTCGAATTCGGTCTAGCCTCCAAATACACGATGCTGAGCGCCAGGGTTTCCTGGGAGAATCTAAAGCCGGAGTATGAAGACATGGCGATAGCGTACAGGGAAACCATGGAATCCTTCAAATATATCCTCGGAATCGATGCAGCGGTGACTGTCTCCCTCAAAGGACGCATCGAAGTCCAGAATACGGAACTGGATGCGGAAAACCTGATCGCGAGCCGCATCAACGACCGTTTTGATATCCAAACTCTCCAGCAGACAGCTAAGACGCTAGAGAATACCCTCAGGCAGAACTATGCGTCGCTCATGCCTTCGCTTACCCTGCGGTTCACCATGGATCCGAGCTTTCAAGGAGATCCGTTCAAGGATCCGTGGTTTTCCGATATCGGAAACATGTGGAAGCAGCAAAGCGGAGGACTTTATATTTCGGTAAGCGTGCCAGTGGACAGCCTTATCCCTGGTTCTGCGGCGTGGACTGCAATTGCGAACACCGAAGATGCCATGCGGCAGAATCGGTTGGAGCTTCAGAAAACGAGGCGAAATGCGGAGCTTGAGATTACGAATATTATCAAACGCCTCCAGAAGTCGCTCCTTTCCCTGGATACCCTCAGGCTCAATGTGGAATTGGCTGAAGAAGCATATAAGCTCGCAGAAGAATCCTACAACGCAGGCGGAAAGGAAATACTCGAAGTGCAAAACGCCGAACTTGAATTGCAGAAAGCGAAGCTTGCAGTGCTTTCGGAAGAATACAACTATGCTACTGGCTTAGTGGATTTGGAATATGCATTGAATGTAAAGCAGAACCTTGCGGGGGTGGAGAAATGAAAATCGGTAACATACTAATAACGATCATATTAGCCGTGGGAGTCGGGGTTCTCCTTGTGATTGCCCTGCAGAACTTCGGCATTCTGAAAAGCAGCTCCAAAGGACAGTCGGCCGAATCGTTTTCTCTTGGGGGTATGCCGGGTGGCTCTGCCGGAAATCCCGGTTCCGAAGGGAAAGGGATTTCGGCTTCGGGAGATCGGCCGCCGATAGGTGTTCCGGGACAGGGTACAGGAGAAAAAATATATGCGGTGAGTTCCATACGCGTGGCACGAGGCTCCCTCAGGGATTACATAAAGCTGAACGGAGAGGTGACCGCCAAATCGAGCGTCGATGTTGCTCCGGACAAGGCAGGGCGTCTGTCCAGACTATACGTGAACATCGGAGATCGCGTCGTAAAAAACCAGATCGTCGCCGAGGTGGACCCTTCCACTTCCGGCAATCAATTGGCTCCGCTCCCCATACGGGCTCCCATCGGTGGTACCGTCACATCCATCAACGGAACCATCGGCCAACTGGTGAACGCAGGTACCTCGATACTCAGCATGAGCGAGGTGATGAATGTTGAAGTGAAGGCTTTTGTTCCGGAACGCTATATCGGGAAGATAAAGGTTCAGAGCGAGGCAGAGGCGGTCTTCGACGCTTATCCCGGAGTAGTATTCAAATTTCGCGTTGCAACTGTCAGCCCTGTTGTTGATGCTGCATCCAGAACCATGAAAATATCTCTGGAACCGGTGATTCCCGATGCGCGGATCAAAGCCGGAATGTTCGCCAAGATCACCATCATAACCGAGATCAGAAACAACGTTATGCTCATACCCGCAGATGGCATTTTGTCCGACGATGAGGGGGAATACGTTTATGCCATCGACGAAGCGGGAACAGTCAACAGAAGAAACGTATCCGTAGGGCTTGTAGTAGACGGCACCGCCGAAATACGCGAAGGATTGAGCACCGGGGAAGAGATCGCAGTAGAAGGCACAAGCATGCTCGCTGAAGGGGCAAGAGTTCGAGTCGTTTCGCGACTCGAACCGCTGCAGAATAAACATGCAACTGTTTTTCCCGTGATGACGGCCGTAGCCGCCAGGAGGAATATCGGCTCTTACATCAGGACAAACGGTGTCGTCACGGCGCGGACTTCCGTGGATGTTCTTGCGGATGTTTCAGGCAAGGTGACTCAGCTCCTCGTACAAATCGGCGATCGGGTGGAGAAAGGTCAGGTGGTGGCGGAAGTGGATCCTTCAAAACCCGGTACGGAATATGTGGCGAATCGCGTGAAGGCTCCTATATCGGGCATTGTAACACAGATATCCGTGCAGGTAGGAGCTTCTCTGGCATCGACTTCAGTCCCTCTCATGACGATCAGCCGCACGGATGATCTTCAAGTAAAGGCGGAAGTTTCCGAACGGAATTTGGCGAATCTCAAGGTGGGCCAGCAGGCCGATTTTTCCCTCGATGCATATCCTGACGTGCGTTTTTCGGGAAAGCTTTCGGATATAAGCCCGGAAGTGAAATCTTCCACCCAAACCGTAGAAGTGAGGATAACCCCGGTACCTATGGACGATCGCATCAAAGCAGGTATGTTCGCTCAGATCGGAATCCTCATAGATTCGAGCAGCAATACGGTGGCTGTTCCCAGAGAGGCACTCATAGCATCCGACAGCGGATACTCTGCGTATGTGGTGGGCAAGAACTCCGCAGCAGAACGCAGATCCGTGATACCGGGAGTGATGGGCGATACCCTGGTTGAGATAAAGTCTGGAATTGCGGAAGGGGAAGAAGTGATCGTCAGAGGATACGGCCTTATCAGTGACGGCAGCAAGGTCGATGTCGTCGAACGATTGAAAGGCGATTTTTCCGGCACAGCGTTCAGAGGGGTGGCTAAATGAGTATTGTCCAGAAAGTCGTAAACAGACCGACATCTGTCATCATCGTGTTTGCCATCATCGTCGGTCTCGGGTTGTATGTACTCGGCAGTATTCCCATAGATCAGTTTCCGCAGATCGAATCGAATACGATCATGGTCAATACCACGTATTCCGGAGCGGGGCCAGAGGATGTGGAAAAATCCGTAACACGGACTCTGGAAGGTGCGCTTGTCAGCGTGAGCGGCTTAGAGACCATAAGCTCCACCTCTTCTGAAGGTTCGAGCAGGATAACGCTTGAGTTTTCGCGCGATACCGACCTCGCTGAAGCCACGGATGATATTCGGGACGCCCTCGAGCGGGTGAGGAATTCTCTTCCAGATGGAACGGAAACGCCTCAGATATTCAAATTCGATGCGACTTCCATGCCGATATTGCAGCTCGCGGTAAAGGGAAACAGGACGTTGACTGAACTCAGAGAGATAGCGGAGACGGTCGTCCAACCGAAACTGGAACAGGTGGAGGGAGTCGCCATAACCAATGTCCGAGGCGGCAAGGAACGAGTAATCCGGGTCGAGATAGCGCAGGACAGGCTTGAAGCGTACCGGCTCACCGTTACCGAGGTAGCTGCTGGGTTGTCGTCTCAGAACATACAGGTGGCAGGCGGCAATTTTACTCAAGGAGACAGGAAATATGTCATTCGCACAGTCGGCGAGTTTGCAAGTATAGAGGATATAGCTAACGCGGTTGTCGCCTATGCGGCCGTCTCCGTTGAACCGGGACGCAGCTCATCTCAACCTATTCTCCTCAGAGACATCGCAACGGTCTACGATGGTTTTGAAGATACCGATAACATCGTATACATGGACGGTCAGCCCGGTGTATACATAGCCGTTCAGAAGCAAAGCGGAACGAATTCCGTAGGCGTCGCGGATAAAGTCATCAAACGCATGAAGGAATTGAATAAGAGCGGACTTCCGAGGGGTATAGAGCTGTTCGTGGTGCGGGATATGACTACACAAACAAAAGATTCAATAGCGAATGTCACCACGAGCGCTTACCTGGGGGGCATATTCGCTGTTGCTATACTGTTTTTCTTTCTGCGGCGCATTAAAAGTACGCTCATAGTGGCCATATCCATACCGATTTCCATACTCATAACGGTTGTCTGCATGTATTTCATGGGTATCACGCTCAATATTTCCTCGCTCACAGGCATGGCGCTGGGAGTGGGGATGATCGTAGACAACTCCATAGTCATCATTGAGAATATTTTCCGTTACCGGGAACGGGGTACAAAGATACGGACGGCGGCGATACTCGGAAGCAGGGAAATGATCAACGCTATCGTCGCTTCCACCACTACGACGATCTGTGTGTTTTTACCTTTGCTTTTGTTCAGGAACAGACTTGGACGCCTGGGTATGCTGTTCAACGATACATCCTTCACAGTCATCGCATCGATTGTCGCTTCTCTCCTCATAGCCATGATTCTTGTACCGGTTCTGGCCAGCAAATACCTCCCCCTTGTCACCAGACGGCAGAAGCAGATACGCATACGGTGGTTGCGGGCCATTGATGATTTCATGGAGCGGATGTTCACCGCATTGGATGATATGTACAAACGCGCCTTGGCTAAGGTGCTGTCGCATAAATCGATCACAGTTCTCGTGGTCGTGGGGTGTCTTCTCGGAACTCTTACTTTTATCCCCAAGCTCGGCCTCGTTCTCATGATAGCTCCGCAGGAGAATTCCGTTATGCTCAATGTGGAAATGCCCCAGGGAACACCACTAGAAAAGACGCTTGCAGTTCTTCAAGGAATGGAAACCGTCATCCGAGAAGAAGTTACCTTTACCAATATCATCACCACTGCAGGGGAAGCCGGTTTTTTCGGAGGGGGTACGACGAATGAAGGGAGTATCACAGTCAATCTTCCTCCCTTCGAAAAACGAGTAAACAGCTCTGACGAGGTGAAACAGATACTGAGGAAGCACTTCAACGATTTCCCTGGTGCGGTTTTTTCCTTCGGTATGGGGGGATTCTCTTCTTTAGGCGGTTCGGATGCTTCCATCGCAGTGAAGACGGATAACATTGAAAAGGGAAAAGCGACTGCAAAACAGATACTCGCGTTTTTGAAGGCAAGTGTACCGGAGATACTGGATCCATCGGTAGATATAAACGATGCGTTGCCCGAGTATAAGCTTTTTATCGATCGGGGAAAAGCCAATGCTCTAGGTGTCGATAGTGCGACGGTAGGAAATGAAATAAAGGCGAACCTGAAAGGAGTGACGGCGACTACCTATAGAACAGGGGGCAATGAGTACGACGTATTCGTCGTGCTCAGAGAGGAAGATAGACAAACCCTTCCTGATTTGGAAAAAATATTCGTCAAGAATAAAAGTGGAACACAGGTGACTGTGGCCAATTTTGCTCATTTTGAGAAAGGCTTCGGCCCTGTTGAAATACTAAGGGAGAACCAGAGCAGGATCATCACGGTGAGCGGAACGTTTGCTCCAGGTGCTTCTGTCGATAAAGTACGGAACAGAGTACAGACTTTGATAGATGCTAATATCATACCGGACGACGATGTTACCATTGAGCTGACCGGTTCGTTCGCAGAAGTGAATACCTACGGATTCGAATTGGTGAAAATCATTCTCATGGCCTTTCTCTTGGTATTCGGCGTCATGGCCATTCAATTCGAATCGTTTAAGGATCCTTTCATTATCCTTTTTACGATTCCCCTCATGGCAATAGGAGTGATCGGTATCCATATTATCTCTGGAGAAGCGTTGAGCATGTTCTCTCTTGTAGGAATCGTTATGCTCCTCGGTATTGTCGTGAATAACGGTATAGTCCTCGTGGATTACACCAACCTGCTCGTGAAACGGGGCATGCCCGTAAGGGATGCATGCATAAATGCAGGAGGAAACAGGCTCAGACCCATTCTCATGACCACCCTCACCACGATTCTTGGCATGATTCCCGTTGCCTTTTTCGAAGGTGAAAGTTCTTCCCTTTGGCAGCCTTTCGGGAAAACAGTGATCGGAGGGCTTACCACGAGTACCCTTATGACACTGTTCTTCATTCCCGTATTATATGCCTTATTCAACGAAAAGCATGCACGAAAAAAGACAAAAAAAAGCCTTGAAGTCGGTGTTTCTTTACGAGGAGGCAAGCGATGAAGCGCATAGAAGTCATAGCTAACAGAACTGTGGAAGAAGATATCCTCGAGGAATTCTCGAAAAGAGGTGTCGGGAAACGTTATACGAAAATTCCCTTTGTTCAGGGTATGGGTCGGCAAGGGCCCAGGAAAGGAGACGGAGTATGGCCGGAAGAAAATTTTATCCTCATTCTCTATTGCGGCGAACATGAGGCGGAGGGGATACGCTCTGCAGTTTTTGAGGTTAAAAGACGATTCCAGAGTGAAGGCATAAAGCTGTTCGAAATCGGCTGATCAAGCTGTATCGGCCGCTGATTTTGTACTATACTGAAACGGGGTGCTGTGAAAGCGAATGTTCTTGTCATAGAAGATGAAAGAGAAATAGCCGATCTGATCGGATTATATCTTCAGCAGGAAGGGATAACCTTTACCGTATGCGAGACCGCCGAAGACGGTCTCAGCGTGTACAATAAGGGAGGAATCGACCTCATCGTACTGGACATCAATTTGCCCGGGATGGATGGCTTTGAGTTTCTCGAAACCTTAAGAAAAGGCAGCTCTGTCCCCGTCATCATAGTATCGGCCCGCAAGGCGGATGAGGACCTCATTCTTGCTTTAGGTATCGGTGCGGACGAGTATGTGGAAAAGCCTTTTTCCCCCAAAGTACTCGCTGCCCGCATCCGTGCTGTGTTGCGGAGGTGCAAGCAGTCCCAGGCGCACGGCAAAGAGGTGTTAAGGTTCGGTGCTTTCGTTATGGATCCAGCAGGAAGAACCCTGGAAAAGCATGGTGTCCCCATCGTTTTGCCGAGCCGGCAATTCGATGTATTGCTCTATTTGGTGAAAAATGCAGGGCTTTTCAAGACGGCGACGGAAATTTACGATGCAGTATGGGGAAGCAAGTATGGAGATATCGCTACGGTAGCTGTACACATTCAAAGGCTTCGGAAGAACATAGAAGAGGATCCGAATAACCCCAAACTCATCATCAATACCTATGGAGCCGGCTACAAATTCAATGCCGACGTAGATGTGGATACAAAAGAGGCCATATGAAGCTGCGTACGAAATTCGTCTTTCTCATCATTGGGATCGTCGTAGTGCCTTTTCTCGTTGCATACTTTCTCGGCAATTTCTACATGACCTACGTAAAGAATGAGCGCTTAACCGGTTTTTTCCCCGTACACAAGTGGGTCGACGAACAACTTTCCCCTGCAATCAGATCCGGGAATTGGCATATGGCATTTTCGAAGATTCCCCCTGAAGTCAAGCTCCTGTTCCTGGATGAAACCGGCGTGATCCGCTATTCCAGTTTTCAAGAGCTGGTTGCCGGAGAGCGGGTACACTTGTCGGAAGCTGTATCGATCATCATCGACTCCTATGAGAATTCCCTTTTGCCTCTCAATGTCGAACCAGTGCAGTATAAATCGAAGCCGTCTGGCGCTATAATCTGGGTAAGGACACCTGCTCCGATCGAGCTCGACACTCTCCCGCCTACCCCTCCGGATGAACTGCAGTTCAAGCTGACATGGTTCATGTTTGTCGCTATACTGCTCATCGGTGCGATAGCAGGAAGCCTCGTGATAAACACGTTCAGGCGTTCCATTCTGAAGCTCGAGGAAGCGACGAAACACATAAGCGGGAACGATCTGTCCTTCGCACTTGAGGCCAAAGGTACGGACGAAATAGCATCTCTCACCAGGGCTTTCGATGCCATGCGAGTAAAACTGAAAGAGGAAACTGAAAAGCGCTCCAGATTCCTCATGGCAGTATCGCACGATTTATCGACCCCCCTTACATCCATAAAGGGATATATAGAAGCGATCGAAGACGGCCTTGCGGCGACGCCGGAGGATTTAAAGAAGTATCTCGCCATCATGATGGAAAAATCGCGTGTCCTCGAGGAACGGATAGCGAAACTCATCGAATTCGTCCGCATGGGAACAGGTGAATGGAAATCGACATACGAGAGAGTCGCTTTGAAAGATTTCCTTATTTCCGTATCCAAGACATTCAAGGAGGATGCCGTCACGTTCAAGAGAAGGTTCCTCTCTTCCATTCTGATCCCCGATACTATTACCGTTCTTCTGGACAAACACCTCCTCTCCCGTGCCTTGGAAAACCTTCTGACCAATTCCTTCCGCTATACAAAAGAAGGAGATTCCATTCATCTGAAGGCTTCCTGCAATATAGGTGTTATTCTCCTCACGTTCGAGGACACGGGCAGCGGCATTCCTCAAGAAGATATCGACCACATATTCGATCCTTTTTATCGGAGCAAGCATTTCAGCAAGGAACACGGATTCGGTCTCGGGCTTTTTATCGTGAAATCCATACTCGATGCCCATGGCTGGAACATAAGCGTATCTTCGCAGCAGGGCGGAGGACCAGTCTTCACGATATCCATACCGTTAGAATGAGAGCGGCTCTTTCATTTTCGGATTTCCCAATCCCAAGGAGGCGTAGAATCCGTATAAATCCACATACGTAAGATAGCGGGCCATCTGCTCAGGCGAATACGGCATATCGCTTGTGAGCCACCATACGATTATACTCATGAGGGACGATGCATATATGGCGGATGCGAACTCGAGGGGTATAAGAGCCTTCTTCTTCTGCGCCCTGATGAAAGTTGCTATGTCCTTATAGATCCGCTCTATGGAAAGCCTCATCCTGTTCGCGAAAAGCAGGCTTCCGTTCTCCCCCAGCATGGCACGGTAGAAGGCTGCGTTTTCCTTCACGTGTTCGAAGACCAGTCTCGAATTGCGGATATGCATTTTTTCTATCGAGGAGTAATGCTTGATGCCGGGTTCCGGAAGTTCCAGTTTTTCCCCGAGCGTTTGGAGCATTTCGTCTATTCCGCTCAGTAAAAGATCGTTTTTATCCTCGAAATGCTTGTAGAAGGTGGAGCGGTTCACCATAGCCCGTTCGGTTATATCCTGGACTGTCAGCGCATCGAAGTCTTTTTCCGCGATCAAAGACATCAAAGCATGCCATAACGATGCG
>CAZWAS010000070.1:0-4589 GCA_964631915.1 uncultured Spirochaetales bacterium
TTCGATCATATTCTTCAGGGAATCGATATTCTTGGAAATCTGCTCTACGGTGGAGGAAGTTTCGGTCACGCTCGAAGACTGATTCATGATCTGATTCTTCACGCTTTCTATGTTCGAGGTTATCTCGTTCACTGCTGCGGCAGTCTGTTCGGTATTTGCGGAGAGCTCGATGCCGAGATCGGCCAAGGAGTGCACCGTCCGTTTGACAACCTGTACAATAGCTGCAAGCTTTTCGATAAACGCGTTGAAAAATCTCGAGAGCATGCCTATTTCATCTTTCGCCTTTATATCGAGCTTCTGCGTAAGATCCCCCTCCCCTTCCGAAATATCCTTGAGGAGAGAAGAAACCTTTACGACCGGTTTGGTGATGACAGAGCTGACGACGGTGATCACTATGAACATGAGTACGACGATTGCAATGAACAGGCCAAGAAGCACCATATTCAATTGAACCACTCCCGAATCTTCCACAACTTTGTCAAGCGGTACCACAACCATAAGCGACCACGGGCTGCCGGTTTTTCCTATTTCTATGGGTGCATACGCTCTAACAACAATCTGCTTGAATGTCTGGGAAAAGTTGGCGGTCACCAACAGCTCTCCTTTCCGGACCGCCTGCATATCCGCTTCGTGGGTCGCATCGACTTCGAGAATCGTCTTACCGATGTTTTCCGCATTCATGTGCGCCACGAATCTGCCTTCGCCGGTGAGAAGGCCGGCTCCCGATTCCGGATACGGTTTTATCTTCTCGATCAGCGGCTGAAAATCGTTTACGTTCAGGTCTATGCCTACCACTCCTGCGGGTTTCCCCTCCGCGATAATAGGAGCCACGATACTCGTTATCAACATCTCGTCTTCCTTTTTCCCCGTTTTTGAAAGCAGATACGGCTCCAGTATAGTCTCCTTCATACGGATTTTCGGCAGGAGATAGTAATCGTTTACCACAGCGCTCTCGGGCATAGAGACGAGGTGTGAAAAACTGGAAACAGTCCGATCCACCGCCACTGCGAAACGGCCCTGCTCGTTGCCGTAGGCGGTTCCAACGTAGCTTCTGTCGCTTTCGTCTATGGCGTCCGGTTCCCAAATGGTCCAGACAGCGATGAAGCGGGGGTTCCGCGCCGCGACCGCCTGCAACATAGCGGTATAGACCCGTCTCCGCTCGGGCTTATTGAGTTTATCGTAGCCCTCGAACACATGCGCGAGCGTAGTGGCAATATCCAGGGTTTTTTCCAACTCGGTTCTGACCTCGGCCGCGTATCGATACGATACATCGGTGATGCGTCCTTGAACGTCTTTTTTCACCATTTCGGTAGTGCTCGTCAAAGTGAAGGGGATGATACAAGCAAACACAACTGCGATGAGCGACAAAATGGAAAATCTGATTTTGTTGGCAATTTTCACGACATTCTCTCCTTTTCCCACATGGTTTGCACACTTTTTATGATGCCTGCATCAAAACACGATTTCTCCTACGTCGATCGTCTCTTTGTTTTCTCTAAGCCGAATAGTTATCGCTTTCCGTTTTTCGTTCTGTCTGCCGAAATTAGTGAAAATCTCCACCTGTAAGGTCACGGCACCCGAGAGGGACGGAGCCCTGTTGGAAAAATAATTCACTTGTATCTTGTAGGTGCCCGGCATGGCCTTTTTGACCAGATACTCTTCCGGTCCGTATCCATCCGTAAAATCCCGGGAAACCAATCCGCCGATCCTCGTCCTATTGTTGCCGTAAAAGGCTTTTTCCATCGAAGGTTCTATGACCCATAGATCCATATCAGTCATATCCGCGTCCCAGGTAAGGGTGATGCGGATATCCACATCGAGGAGTTTCAGAAGCCTCCGATCCACCTTGATATCCGTTATGCCTCTTTCCTTCGCCTTGGGAATCAGTGCGTTGAGTTCCATAAGCGCAATTACTTCGATCTCCTCGAAGCGGTCCCATCTTCCAAGCACAACCTTGTACAGAAGGCCGATCGCCCGCTCGTAGTCCCCGAGCCTTCCCAGCACTAAGGCAAGGTCGCGATACGATTGAGGCTCTTCGGGCCGTAAGCGCAGCACCTCTTCGAACACAGACTTGCTTAAGGCAAGGGCATCTATCTGAGCGAGCCTATGGCCGAGGATACGGAGGAGCGCTGCATTCTCCAGTTCCAATTCCGCGAGATTCGAAAGAATCCTTTGTCCCAGATCTTCCATGCCCTGACCGAAAAAGAAATCGGCGCAGTCGAGGAAAAAGGCAGGCGATGAGGAATACGCTTCCCGCTGCGAAAGATACACGGAATAGTACGACGACTTCGCAGCCTTTTTCAGCGCTGAGAGATACGGTGTCTCGGGATCCCAAGCCTTGAGCGTTATCTCCGCTTCGGGTTCGGGCGGCTTTGCCGGCTCTGCTTCAGCCTTTTTTTCTAAGCTGTCGGCTCCTGCAGTATCCGCAACGCTCTTTGCAGATGCAGCAGGCGCTTCCATTACTTCGGGCGAAAAAAAGGGAGCTGCTTCGCGCGCCATTTCCATGCGCGGCCTCTCCGCCCTTTCCTTGTTGTTCTCGGGTTCTACGCGAAAATTCTTCGGATACGAAAACGTCTTGTTCCACCAGGAAACGCGTTCATTCCACATGGCGAGCACCTGTTGTATCTTCTGCTCCTGCTCATTTTTCAGGTTTTTCTCGAGCCCTGCCATGATTTCGAAATACTTCGCCCTCATGTCTGCAAGAGTAGCGGGTGGAGGAATTCTATGTTCCACATACTGCTCGAGATTGTCCAACACAATGAGCGATGTGCCGGGCGTAACCAATCCGAACTTCTTCCCCGTATCCGTTATGGAGGCTTGGTTCCTCTTTGGGAATATGAGCAACTCGTTCAATTTCTCCTGCGCCCAGACCAGCGAGAGAAGGTTACCTTGATCCGCTTCCGCTTTAGCGATTGTATGCACGGAGTCCCGCTCGACCCTGCCCCCCCTGCCATAAAGGATCGCGATTGTCGCTTCCGAGCTTTTTAACTTCCCGCTCAGTCGGAACGAGTCGGCGACCGGTTGAGGAAGCGAAGGGAACCATTCGTCGACCTCGCCTTTGATCACCCTGATTCCGATATAGGAAAAACTGCCTCTCCCAATGCGCTTCATCGCAGCAGCGCCGTCCTGAGTGCTGAGATTGAAATATTCGCCGCCGTTTTTGAGCGCGAGATATTTCATGAACTGATAATTCGCGGTGGTTCCTTCGGAAAACACATAGAGCGGCACCCCGAAAGCGGGCGGTTCCTCCAAACCGAAATTCGAGATGCCGTCGGTGAACAGAAAGGCGAAATCCGTCCCCTTCTCGGGCGGCGACAAATCTCCGATCTGAGTAGCGCCGTCGTATACCGTATCCTTAAGGGTAGCAACTAAGGCGCTGACATCGCCGTTTTTCACCAGAAAGGAGCGGGGAGCTTCCTTCGCATTCCTGAACAGCACGAGATCCACCTGTACTAATTCCGCCCCGAGTGAACGAACATAGTCAGCGAGGAATGTGAGCGAATTACCGAGCTTTGCGGTCGACCTGGAAGCCGAAGCATCCCAAAAAACTGCGATCCTCCTCGGCGCCTTCGGTTTCGCCGTTTCCTCGGGAAGCCGAATGGACTCCGAGACCGCAAAATAGCATGTTCCGGTTTCGTCTCGTTCCACTACAACGGACCGCCTGCCTGCATTCGGCAGTACGAGGATCAGATCGTTGTTCAACACAACGTTCTTCAGGGCGACTGCCGCCTCGTATCCTGTTCCGCTCTGGGTAAACGCAAGTCCCGGCAGATTCCCTCCGCGCAGAGTCGGCATATCAGCACACTGCAAGGCATGGATCCGCACAGAAACGTCTTGTATAGCATAGCCGAATTTCAGAGGAAGGTGATATATGGGATTCAAAGCCCCGCCCGAGAGGTCCGAAAGGTAGCGCACCATGACGGTTCGAGACCCCCGCGAGGGAATGGGGAACACCCGCGTCTTGAAATTGTTCCCCTTTGTCCATTCCGCAAGGCCGGGGTCTATGCCCTGCCTCACGATCTTTTCGAAGACCTGCTGCGCCTTCGGTTTTTCCACAGGCACGCCGTCCACCAGCACACCGCGTATATCCAAAGCGAACCCCGACACAACGGCTTTTTCCGGTAGGGGGAAATAGAGGTCCCCTGCGATCTGTTTATCCGAAGGATTGAAAAATGTCATAGTCATCTTCGTTTCGGATACAGTGCCGACTATGCGCGCTTCCACGGAAAGCCGGGAAATACGTAAGGATTCGGATGCTTCGGAACCAAAAACAAAAAGGGCAGGAGGAACCTCCTGAGCCTGGAGCGAGACTGCGAGCACCGATAAGACGATCGATACAAACTGTTTCATACTATCCACCACCCTGGTACTATACGCACCCCGTTGCAGGAGATTATAGTATAAAGCGAAAAAGATAGCCACCGTCAGAACCGGAAACAAAGGGGAAAGGATATGCACAGAACGTTGATTTTGAAAACGTTGGTGGACAAAATCAGGCGCATGGGATATTCGGACGTGAGCATCGCTACCGTGCTCAAGGATCCGGCATATGCGAATCTGGTGAAAATGGATCTTCAGGATCAGCTCAT
>CAZWAS010000070.1:4621-21656 GCA_964631915.1 uncultured Spirochaetales bacterium
AGCGAAGAAAAAAGCAATACAAGAAATTCTGAAAGAATTGGAGTAACCCACAGCCTCCGCTGCTGCGGGCAGCAGCGGAGAAAAATGTTGGCGGAGGGCATCACGGTCAAATGTCCTCCGCCGAATTATCACAGATTCAAACAATAGGAGAGCGACACCTGCTTCAGACCGACTTCCTTGGCTTCGAAGGTTCTGAATCCGAAATGCCTGGAACGGGAATCGTCCGCAGGGGTGATTCCCAGGCTGATATCCGCTGACAACGGAGTGCTCCACGCAGTGTTGTCCATGCCTGCGCCGAATTTGATATGTGCAAAGGCGATCGGTTTCATAGTGAGCTCTCCGGAAAGTTGCAGGGAGTTGTACGATGCCTTCAGCTCGCCGGGGAACAGTATGAAGGGGACGGTGTTTACGCAGGCGATGGAGCGGTGTCTGAGGGGCGAGCCATCACCTGTTCAGTGATAATGTCACTTGACAAAAAGCCATACTATGATATGATAAAATATGCGGTAAGACAACTTGCCATTTTATATCTTACCAAATTGGAAAAAGGATAAAGAACGATCTATGAAGGGTCAGTACTTTCACAGAATAGCAAAACATTCGCCGACACAGTTTTGGATAAACAATCCGACGCGGGAACAGGCGGACCTCGCCATAAATGCTGGGGCTACGGGATGTACTAATAATCCATCCTACGTACAAAAAATGCTGGATAACCCGGCGGAAGGTGGGTATACTCGACGTTTACTAGACGAAACACTAAAAACTTCGAAAGACGCAAGCGATGTGCAGACCATCCTCCAGCGAAAAATGGTAGCTGTCATTGCGGAAAAATTTCTGACTCTATTTTCCCAAACCCACGGCACAGACGGATACGTCAGTATTCAGGGGAACCCTCTGCAGGAAAAGGATCCGGACATTATCGTGAAAGATGCCCTGGAGAATAGGAAACTCGGTAAAAATGTATGCTGCAAAATACCGGTCACGGAAGCAGGACTTAAGGCGATGGAAGAGTTGATCCCTATGGGTGTTCCTCTAAACGCCACAGAGGTGATGAGCGTGAGTCAGGTTATAGAATTATGCGAGCGGTATGAAAAAGCAGCGGCAAAAAGCGGTACCTACCCGATGCTGTACCTGTCACATATCGCTGGCATATTCGATGAATATCTGAAAATGACCGTTCACAGAGAGAATATCGTAATCGACGACGATATTCTCTGGCAAGCCGGCCTTACGGTCGCCCGAAAGATCTACCGCATTATGCGGGAGCGTGGTTATCGAGCTGTGTTCGTAGCCGGAGGCGCGCGGGATCTGCATCATTTTACGGAAATGGTAGGTGCAGAGGCCTGTGTCACCATCAATTGGCAAGGGACTGCGGACATTCTGCTCGAACGGGACTATCCAGCGGTGCACAGATTTTTCAACCAGGTTCCCTATACCGTGATAGACGAGCTTTCGGCAAAGCTGCCTGATTTTAAAAAGGCCTACTCTGCCGATGGTCTGGCGCTTGAGGAGTTTGAAGAATTCGGCCCAGTCGTTCTTTTCCGAAGCATGTTTATTAAAAGCTGGGAGAGAGTCCTTCGTTTCATCGATGAGAAAGGAAAAGAATAACAGTCTACCCTTGGACCTGGCCTGCCCAGAGAGGAGGTGGTTGTGCCGGAAGAAGTGCGGGCACTTTCATCCGCGGATGTTATGAGAATGTACCACCGCATGTGGATGATTAGAAAATTCGAGGAGGCGGCTGGAAGTCTTTATACGCAGGGAAAAGTGAAAGGAGGAATTCATGCTTCCATAGGTCAGGAGGGCGTGGCTGTGGGAGTAGCGTTCGCCCTCGAAGCCGGAGATTTCATCACCAGTACGCACAGAGGCCATGGCCATCACATAGCCAAAGGGGCTGACCTTCGGCGTTTGATGGCAGAAATCCTGGGTAGAGAAACGGGTTGCTGTAAAGGAAGAGGCGGCAGCATGCACGTAGCGGATTTCAGCATTGGCAGCTTAGGCGCCTACGCCGTAGTGGGTGCAGGAGTGCCTGTCGCTGTGGGCGCTGCTCTATCCCTTACACTGCAAAAAATCCAAAATGTCGTTGCTGCCTTTTTCGGAGACGGCGCTCTCGGCCAGGGTACGGTATACGAGTCCTTCAACCTGGCATCCATATGGAAATTGCCTGTTATCTTCGTTTGCGAAAGAAATCAATATGCCGTATCAACTCGCACCGCCCATTCGGTCGCAACAACGAACCTGATCCCTCTTGCCGCGGATTTCGGTATGAGGGGTCTAAGGACGGACGGGAAAGACGTCATAGCTACCTATGCAGCCGCAAAAGAGGCAGCAGACGCGGCGCGCTGCGGGAAAGGGCCATTGATTCTGGAGTGCGTAACATACAGAGTGGCAGGTCATTATTTCGGCGAACCCCAAGTATATCGAACCAAAGAAGAGGTGGAAGAAGCGCGTCGCCTGTGCGATCCGATCACCTATTGCGGCCGTACGCTTAGGGAAATCTACGGCCTTTCAGCCGAAGAATTGAAAACGGCCGAGAAAGATGCTGAAGCTGAAGTCGAAGCAGCAGTTGCATTCGCTTTAGCGAGCCCTCCACCTGATCCGGACAGTTTTGCGGAATACGTCTATGCCTGAAACGACATATATGGAAGCAATCCGGAACGCCATGGCGGAGGAGATGCGACGGAATCCGAAGGTCTTTCTTATGGGAGAAGACATAGGAATGCATGGGGGCGCTTTCGGAGTAACGAAAGGCTTACTGGAGGAATTCGGCGCAGAACGGGTACGCGATACTCCGATATCGGAGAATGCGTTTATCGGTGCCGCATTGGGAGCGGCTCTTGCTGGATCAAGACCTATTGTGGAAATTATGTTTGGTGATTTCGCCCTACTTGCTGCTGATCAAATTATAAATCAAATCGCGAAGGTTCGCTACATGTTCGGCGGGCAATGTTCCGTCCCGCTAGTGATCCGGCTCCCGCAGGGTGGGCTGTCATGGAAAAGCGCAGGTGCACAACATTCGCAGAGTTTTGAAGCCTTATACGCCCATACACCAGGGTTAAAGGTCGTGCTCCCCTCTTCGCCGGACGATGCAAAAGGACTCATGAAATCCGCCATACGCGAGAATAACCCCGTGATTTTCATCGAGCATAAGGCGCTCTACAGCTGCAAGGGACAGATACCGGAAAGTGAATACCTTGTTCCCATAGGCCGTGCAAGCGTAAAAAGGAACGGAAAAGATGCAACCGTAGTAGCCTCGGGGTATATGGTTCATTCCGCGCTTGAGGCGGCGGAAAAACTCTTGGAGAAGAACATTGATATAGAGGTAATCGATCCTAGGACAATATCGCCGCTGGATGAGTCTGCTATTTTTGCGTCCGTACGCAAAACGAACCACGCCATTATCGTCCACGAGGACCACCGTTCCTGCGGCATAGGCGCAGAATGGGGTATGCGAATTTATGAGAATTGTTTCGACTGGCTCGACGCACCCATTGTCAGACTATGCGGAGCGGATACGCCTATACCGTTTTCCGACTCCCTCGAAAGACATATCTGGCCTCGTTCGGAAGATATATACAAGGCTGTGCTCCGATGCTTGAATAGAGAATAGGTGAGGTATGGGCGTACGCGTTATCATGCCGAAGCTTACACACGATATGAATGCCGGTGTGCTGCTTGCCTGGCTCAAAAAAGAAGGCGACAGCGTGACACAAGGGGATGCGATTCTGTCCATTGAAACAGACAAGGCAGCCGTCGATCTGGAGGCGGAGGAGAGTGGCATTCTTTGCAGACTGCGATACCACGAAGGAGACGAGGCGCCAGTCGGCGCTGTACTTGCAGAGATAGACACAGGCTTTTTGCAATCGGGGTCAAAAGAAGATGATAGGAAGAATGAGCGATCCCGGGAAGCCACCCCACGCGCGGTCGGGCGCATTCCCATATCGCCCCTAGCGAAAAAAATTGCCAGGGAACACGGCGTACCGATAACTGACGTGCGCGGAACAGGGCCCGATGGAAGGATTGTGCGGAAGGATGTCCAAGAATATATCGACACATACACAGCAGTTTCCCATGAACACGGAGAACTGCCCTACATGGTGATTCCCATGTCAAAGGTGAGAAAAACAATCGCAGCTCGTATGATCGCAAGCACCACCACTATTCCTTGGTTCGATGTGGAAATCGACACGGACATGACCGCGGCAGTAAACTTACGAAAAAAATTTCGTGAAACAACAGGCATCCCTCTTTCGTACACAGCAATTATTGTGAAGGCCATAGCATCTGCCTTAAAAGATTACATATATCTAAACGCCCGGTTTGAGAAAAATGAGTACAGAGTATTTAATCGTATATATTTGGGGATTGCCGCGGAATCAGGCGTAGGAACAGTCGTGCCTGTGATAAGAAATCCCGATGGCCTACCTCTCGCAGAAATCCAGAAAGAGCTTGATGATCTTAAAAGTCGGGTCCTCAACGATAGTCTCGCACAGCATGACCTTGAGAGCGGAACCTTTACCCTTTCAAATCTCGGCATGTACAGCGTGGACTCTTTTCGGGCTATAATCAATCCGCCTGAAGTGGCGATTATAGCTGTCGGATGCGTACACGAACGCCCGGTATCGGTCGGAGGAACGCTAACCTCCCGCCCCACAATGCGGATGAATCTATCGGTCGACCACAGGGTTGTGGACGGTGCCTATGCTGCTCGGTTCCTTGGTGCAGTCAAAGAAAATCTGGAAACAATCGACTTGACACAAGAGGGGGGCATATGATAATCGAAGGAGAATATCAAAAACGTATCGCCTCTTTACGGAAACGCATGGAGATGGAAGGTTTGGATGCGCTGCTCGTGTATTCCTGGAAAAGAGGGAACCTTCGCTACCTGACAGGGTATCATCCGGACTATATTGCAAACGTAGGCATGGCCGTCATTCCAGTAAAAGGCGAACCGTCGATGTTTATACGATTTCCTTTCGATCTCCCAAGGGCCCTTCGTGAAAGCGCTATCCATAGCGTATACGCAAGCGGCGATATCATGACTATGACCATAGATGTAGTAAAACGTATGCGCGAGCTCAAAATATACAAAGGGACGGTAGGCATTGCAGGTGGCGATTCCTTTATAGAGGAAATTCCAGCGAGCCTCGCATCTGCTATAGAGAAGGAATTTCCGCTCGCTCGATTCAAAGACGCCTCTGGCCTCCTCATGGACGAGCGCATCGTGAAATCTGAGGGAGAAATGAATTGTTTAAAAGAATCCGCATGTATAACAGACAATGCCATAACAGCGGCATCGAAATATCTTAAAGCGGGAGCAACGGATTTTTCCGTCATAGCAGAAGCGGAAAAAACCGCTCGGATTATGGGGGCGGAACAGTTCTTCTTCGTCGTTTCCACGGATGGTACGAGGGATCCTATAGGTCCTCCGAACGGTCGACTTATCAGAGAAAACTCCGTTGTTATCATAGAGGGGGCAACGTCGTTACACGGATATTGGACACAGGCAGCAGCGACTTTCTCCGTAGGTAAAGCAAGTGAGAAGCAGCGGAATCTGTATATTCGTACATACGAGGCATACGTCCACGTCGTACGCTGTACTGTTCCTGGCGCCCCTCTCGGTTCACTCACGAATAAGGCGGATTCCGTTCTTTGGTGTCTCGGAATGGATGCGCATATCGAAGCGGACTACGGCCATGGTGTCGGGTTGGATCTACCGGAGTCGCCGCAGATCCGCAGAAACAGCGAGACTTTGGTACGGGAAGGTATGGTGTTAGTGGTTCATCCATGCGTTCGAATTCCCGGCGAGGCTGGAGCATTTGTCGGCGGAACTGTCATAATACGAAGCCAAGAGGCGATTCCGCTTCATTCGATAAGAGGAGATTTCGCATGAATGTGGTACTGGAATTCTATGGAATCGCTGCTTATAAAATAATACTCCCCGATGGTAAGACGGTTCTCATCGATCCTTTCCTTAACGACAACCCCGTCTCTCCGATAAAGGCGGAGGACCTTCCGAAGGCGGATCTTATTCTTGTGACACACCTGGCACAGGACCATTTGGGAGATGCACCCGCAATCGCAAAGAGGTTTCGCTGCCCCGTAGTATGTGGTGCTGATGTGGGTTTTTATCTGACAAAATGCGGAGTGGACACAAACCAAATTCGGACGGTTCCATGGCACGGCCAGGTGAACCCCTTGGGAGTCCGGGTTCGCTCGGTGCCCAGCATGCACACCTCCGCGAGAGTTGCGCCAGACAGCCAATGGATATCGGGGATGGCCATGGGATTCATCCTATACGCAACAGACAATTGTAGAATCTACCATTCCGGAGACACTGCCATATATAGTGATCTCGCACTTATAGGAAGATTATACCAACCTACCATCGGCATCATGTGCGCCTGCGAAATAGAAGAGGAATACCTCCTCTCCATGGGGCTTAATGATCATTTCGGCAATGAAATGAGCGGGGAGGAAGGAGCCATGGCTGCCGAGATGCTTGGCGTCAAGTACGCTCTTTGCTGCCATTATCTCAATCCATCTGGGAGGGAGGACGTTGTCAAATTCAAAAAATGTTTATCCTCAAAACCGGAAATTGAATCGGTAATTCTTACACCAGGAGAATCCTTCATCTTTCCGGGTTAAAAAACAGCGGAGGTCAGCCAATGGATTGGGAAGGGAAGAACACCGTTGTAACGGGCGGAGGTACCGGCATCGGCAAGGCTGCGGCGCTTTTGCTGGCTGAGGCCGGCGCTTCAGTTATACTCGCGGACGTGAATGAAAACGAAGGAAAAACGACTGAGAAGCTCATCGCGGAGGGAGGAGGACAGGCGTATTTTTTTCGCACGGACATAACCAAAGAGCAGGACGTCACCACCTTGGCCGAGGAGGTACGGATGGAGTTTGGGAGTGCGTATGCTCTCATCAATTGTGCAGGAATCTACTTTCGCGGGTCGGTCGAGCAAACCAGCCTCCAAGCGTGGAACAATATGATTGCAGTTAATCTTACGGGTATTTTTCTCTCATGCAAGGCTTTCCTTCCCCAACTTCGACAAACCAGAGGCGCAATCGTAAACGTCTCCTCGTCGGTAGGATGGAGTTACGCAGCGCCGGGTATTGCCGCCTACGCCGCCTCCAAGTTCGGTGTGACCGGCCTCACCAAGGCGATGGCTTGTGATCACATTGCGGAGGGGGTAAGGATCAATTGTGTATGTCCAGGTCCGACAGATACACCCCTCCTTCGCTCCTCGCGACCGAAGGATGTGTTCGAGAAATTCGTATCAAAACAGCCGATGAAGCGGCTTGCCTCTCCCGAAGAGATTGCACGCATAATCGTATTCCTCGCGGGCGACGACGCGTCTTACATTACAGGAGCGACAATCCCTGTGGACGGCGGTCAATCTGCGCACTCGTAAGCCCGCTTAATCAGGAAGTGGGGCCGACGAGTAATACACAATCATGTTCCCAGAAGGGAGGCTGTATGCCGACGCCACCCTGTTCTTGTGCAATCTTTGCTGGTTCGTATCGCGCGTTTATCGGATCGAACCAGACTGCTGGTTTGCCGATAAGTCGAACGTCGGTCATTCGCAGATGCCGCTTTTCGGGCACATAAGCGACGATATAGCGACCGTCTTGGAGCCTACACGCTATTGCAGGCTCTCGTCCTTCCTCGTGAATGGGTAGGTCAGGCGCCTCTTCAAGATCGTACCAGGGCAGTCTTTCCCTAAATATCCTGAGGCTCGCATAGATGTACGGTCCCGGCAGCTTCAATGCATCCCTCCAAGGTGTTGGTTTCATCCACAAACAAGCCATTCGGAAATCCAGGCCTTCGCTGTACCAGCACCATATACCATGAGCTCCGTAGGAAATTCCAGCGTTTGCGCCGCATAAAAAGCTTTCCCATGCAGCCCTGCGGATGACCTGGAGAGGTATTCGCTCGTTTAACCGCGTATAGCCTAAGGCTTCAAAAAACATCTCACCATTTACCACAGGCAATTTCTTGCATTGTCTCCGCACCGCCCGCGAATACGCTGCCGGGAACCCGATATCGTCTTTCCTATGACCTGATTGGATAAAATGAAAAGTAGTCCACTCCGCGTTCGCAAACCTTTCATGGTATGCGGAGCGTGCTGCCACGTGTGAACTTATGAGAGGTGTATTGAACGACGCCTTCCTAATGCCGCAGGCGCACGCGAAAAAAATCTCCATGGCTTCAGGATCGTTATCCGAAACATCGGCGGATATAAGCCATGCGACCGGATAAGCCCCGTACCTCGCGCCGAGGTATCTTCCGTACCGATAAGCCTGTTTTTTTGTAAACACCCGCCATTCATAGGGCGGATCGTACCAATCCTGTTTCTTTCCGGGTGCATAATTGAACCATATGGCGACAGGTACGGCGAGCATTTGATTTTCAAAGCATTTTTGAAACACTATGTCCATGTACTGGAAATAGGAGATGTCGTATAGATCGAAATCGATAAGACCGTTCTTTTTGAAAAACGGTTCTCGCTTATACGGGGTCGTAGATTCCCAGTTGAGCAATGTATTGAATTGGACGGCAGAAAATCCCTGTTTCCGGCGGACTGCGAAGTACTCGTCAAGCTCGTACTCTTCGGATTGCTGGATTACTCCCCACAAACTTTCTCCCAGCCAAAAGAACGGCGTTTCGTCGTAATGAACGAAAAATCTTTCATTCGCTGCGTTTTTAAGGGGACCATGTTCCGTGAAAATATTACCTCGCTTGGGAGGGCCGACGGATAATTCGCCTCTCTTGTCATGAAGACCCTTGTCGTTGCTTATCGAGCGCCAAGAATACTTTCCGCTCGTGAGCGGCAAAAACCGCACAAACCATCTATCTTCGCCGTCCCAGAATCCTTCGCCCGTTCTCTCCTGGCCATCAGGATCGCGAAACACGATGTGAAGCATGGAATCCGGATCGTTTCCATAACTATTATCTTCAGCCTTCAGCCGGATTTCCACGAGGGAGTACTGCCATGTTTCGATTATCGATTCATTCAGAGCATAGTCGTCGTTCATTATAATCCTTCCGTTAAAGATGTAATAAATAGCTGGGATTTTCCGATCCCATCAAAAAAATGTCTGCGTCGGAAATCTTTCGGCTTCGCAATGCCTCGATGTACGCTTTATATCCTTCCGTGGGCGCAGCCAGCGCTGCGGCACCGAAATCCGTGCTGATGATCGTCGACGAAGCTCCAAGCTCTTTTATGGGATTGGAGATTTTTTCTAATGAAACACCACCGCCGACTGCAAAGGTCGAGGCGAAACACCGCTCGAACAACACATCATACTTCAGCAAGGAACGTTGAATGTCGATAGGCATATTGATCCAAGGGACTTCGGGATGAGTAATGAGTATGTTAAAAACGCCAGCTTCGTAGGCGAGAGGGACGACTCTAACGATCTCCTCCACCGATATGTGTCCCGTAGCGAGAACCGCATCAGCCGCTCGAACAAGCTCAAAAATATCGAATAACGCCGGAGCAGGTCCGTCGTCGTCGATTACTCTGATACCGTCCTCCTGGCCGTGGAAGCGCCTGTGGTTTTTTGCGGTTTTTGTTGGGAGCCAGATGATCTTCGCGCCGAGACTAAGTGAAGCCTCAACTGCAAATGGGTTTAATCCGCCCACGGGATGATTCAATGACAGACTGCCGAAAATTTTTATCCCTTCCACGACGAGTGCCGCGATAATCGCTCTCTCCGCAGTAGATGCAACATGGGATTTGAATACGAGTGCTTTCATCCCTTCCTGGGCTGCCATTTTCGCCGCCTTTATATCGTCAAGCTTCCGCTCTCGGATATCCGGCGATGTATGTATATGGATGTCGATAAAATTCGATAAGTTGGGCATAGCAGTTCTGTCCATCCTATTCGTTTATTTCTATTATCTTATGTGCTTCCGCCGACTCATATGCTGCGAACATGCACGTAAGCGTCTTCAGATTGTCGTAGCCGCATGTTTCAGGATTTATACCTCTGCGCAAGCAAAAAATGAAATGTTCCTGTGCCTTCGTGTAGCTTCTTTGATATTCCTCGTCTGGCGACAACGCCATGGCGTTTTTTGCATATGTCCTATCCTTCGTAATGATTTTTAGGACATTGCCCTCTTCTGGGAGCAATTTAATCGTGCCGGCATCCCCTTCGATGACCATATGTTCCAACTGACTTTGGTGGACTTCCTCCTCGACAGTTCCCCAACTTATGTCTATAATCGTGTGCATTGAGTTCATCTCCAGATGAACGATTGCACGGTCCTCTCCTTGAAAACATGCACTCGTCTTGGACGTAACAGCATACACACGTTCCGCCTCGCCGAATAGGAATCTGGCTACGTCGATAAGGTGGATTCCCCACTCGTAGATTAATAGCCTCTTCATATCGCCGGTATAAGGCTGTTTTACAAGTAATGCGGGAGGTACCCCGTCGTTTCTCGGCAACGCTACGTCGCTGTGGCGTTTAATGTAGCAATATATCGGAGTGCCGATCGTTCCTGCTTCGAGAATGGCCTTCGTCTCTCTGTACCAGCTTCTCCATCGCCAGTTCTCATGTATCGACAAAAGAACTCCCGCCTCGTTCGCGGCTCGGATCATAGCGCGAGCGAGTTCCAGAGATGGGGCAAACGGCTTCTGACATAGTATATGACAACCATATGAAGCCGCAGCCATAACCTGGTCGAAATGAATCTCCGGCGCGGTTGCTATATCCACGAAATCGATAGTTTCGTTCCTCAATAAATCAAGATAAGATTGATAAACATGCTCGTCTCCTATGCCGTACAGCCGAGCCGTTTCATACGCTTTTTCGATTGTTCTGTTTGCGACAGCAGCGATTGTCACGTTCGGTATCATCGCCCAGGCCCGCATATGATACTTCGTCACCTGGCCGCATCCGAACAATGCACCGCGAAGAACGACTTTCGCATCATAAGTACACCTTTCTTTTGTCATCCAAGCACTCTCCGCGCAATTTTTATCCAATCTTTTACGGCAGCGACTTCCTTGTTCGCTGACCGAATATTCTCTATGGAGTCGACCTTGAAGTAGCAATTCGTATTGGCAGGTACGCTCTCCACCATTTCGCGAAGGTACTTTTCAGCGGACTTAGGAGATGCGAGTTGCACTTTATCCACGGTTTCGACCATAATTTCCAGAGCTGTCCGCCTATCTTTGAAGGCACTACAGGCTTTCGATACGTCGGTCCATGGGCCACAATGAAAAAGATCCAACGTCGGCATTTTTGCGATATCGTCTGTCAGCTCAGTCGTTCTGCCGCAACTGTGCCAGTAAAAGATTCCACCGTAATAATCGGAAAGTCCGGCTTCGAAGGGAAAAATAACATCTCTATACAAAGAAGGCGACAGAGTCGGGCAGCTTATGTCGTCGTTTCCAAGCACACCTCTCGTACGTGTAACACCAAGGTAAGCATCGAGTTCCTTCTGCCAGCTTTTCCTCGCTTGTACAATGAAACCGAAGAGCCTCTTAACGCCCTCGAGATCGTCCAGAAGATCGATCAGCAGCGCGCTGAACCCTCGAAGTTCTAGGGCAATGCCGAATGGCCCCATAATCCAATCCGGAAATCTCACCCAGAAATCCTCGTCTAAAAGCTCTGTAATCCTCTCATACATAAAAAGCACGTCGGGCATGATGCCAGCATCGCGAAAGCCCGGCACACGGAGTCTATCCAAATCATCCAGGCTCTTAAGCGGTGGATTTCGGTAATCCAACAGAGGCTGCCCCTCATTTGTGATGGTAAAAGGAACGCCGAAAAGGCTTCCTTCCAGAGCAGCCGCAATCAACAGGCGGAAACTGGTATCAATATAGAGATCATCATGAAAATTTTTTGCGTGAAACAGTTTCATTTCCAGTTGGGCAGTCGCATAGGTAAGGGGATCGCGGTAGTATCGTACAGGATCAAAACCGAGAATCTCCGACCACAACTTCACGCCTAATTCCACTGTAAAAGGAATTTTCCCCGAAGGCTTTCTGTCAGGGAGCGTTCGAATAAATGCCGGCTCCCACTCTTGTTTCGCGACAGGTTTCCATAAGGCAGCCTTCGCTCTGTTTTCGTCGGAGACTTGATACTCCCTTACGTCGTCCATAAGATATTTTATTCTGGTAGCGTTTGCTTCCATAAAATATTCTCGTACCCCCATCATGACGATATTTTTCGTTAAGCGCCAAATCAGATCATCGATCCATATACCGCTTTATATTTTGCGTTCACGGTTCCCTACGATTTACTCCCTTTACAGTGTTGATAGGGTTTCTTGTCGGCGTGACTCATATCTTTCCAGGATTTTCCCCTGAATGGTTAGATCTCATCCTTTTAAGGCACCGGCGGTCATCCCTTGGATAAAATACTTCTGGAATATAAAATAAAATATCAAAGGCGGAAGCGACGCCATGCTTAAAGCCGCCATCATCGGCCCCCAGTCCGCGGACCAATAATCCCGAAAGGACATGAGGGCAAGGGGTATAGTGTTTTTTATCTCCGTTCGCAAAAACGTCAGCGGATACATAAAGTCGTTCCATAAAAAAACGAAATAGAATATTGCGATGACGGTCAATCCTCCCCGTGCCATGGGAACAGCCACGCGCCAGAAAACTTTCAATTCGGAGCATCCGTCCATAATCGCTGCCTCGAGGATTTCCGATGGGACGGTATAGAAAAAGGATCGCATAACGAAGACACCGAAAGACGTGGAACTGAAGTAGATAAGAAAAAGGGAAAAATATGAATTAATAAGATTGAGCTTGTCCATAATGACGAAGTTCGGCAAGATGGTTACGTGAGGAGGAACCATCATACCCATAAGCCAGAAATAGAACAGAAATTTTTTACCCTTAAAATCCAGCTTCGCGAATACATAACCTCCCATAGAGGAGATAAGCAGTATGCCCGCCAAAGATACTGCTACGACGATAATGCTGTTCAAAAAGGCACGTCCGAAAACCGCAGTTTCCCACGCCTCGATGTAGTTTTGAAAATGCAACTGAAAAGGAAGTCGGAAAGGATAGGTCGCTACTTCCCAACTCGGTTTAAGCGAGCTTATGAGCATCCATAACACAGGATAGGCGACTACCACAAAAACAAGTAAAAATAGTATATATGAAACTGCGATGGATGGCAAACCTCTAAGAGATTTCATGGGTACTCCGTTTATCTCAGTATTCGACTTTTTCATGTCTGGTACGATACCAAAACTGTAATGCGCTGAACGCGAAAGTAATAATAAATAGTACAACGGCGATCGCGGAACCGTAACCAACCTTTCCGAATTTAAAAGATTGTGTATACATGCGCGTCGCCAGCACTTCCGTAGCGAAAAAAGGGCCGCCCTTCGTCATCACCTGCACAAGGTCGAACAGTTTAAAGCAATTTATTGTGATTAGGATCATCACAACTGTAGCTGTTTCCGAAAGCAACGGCAGGATTATTCTGGTAAGGATATTCCATTGACTGGCACCGTCCACCTTAGCAGCATCAAATAATTCTTCCGGAATAGACTCCAAGCCAGCGATGAAAAGGAACATACTGAGCCCGAATTCTTTCCACATCGTAATGCCCATCAGGACGAACAATGCGATTTTCGGATTTCCCAGCCACGCCGGCGGTGATAGTGCTCCAAGCAGTCTCAGAAAGGTGTTAAGCAACCCCTGGGACGGCGAAAGAATGAAACCGAAGAGCAGACCGACCACAACCAGCGAAAGAACCGTAGGCATAAAGTATATGCCTCGAAAGAACTTAGATATAGGCAGCTTTCGCTCCAGTAGAATCGCCAACATCAAAGACAACAGCGTCTGCACAACAACGACGATACCGACGAACTGAAAATTGTGCCAAAGGGACTTCCAGAAGTACTCATCCACTATCAACTGCCTATAGTTGCTTAGGCCACTCCATTCCATCGTATGGAAACTGTAACCTCTCCAGTTTACCAAACTCATCAGCATGACCGCGATAATCGGGAAAAAATGAAAGGGTATATATACCGACAACCCAGGAAGCAAAAGAAAGTGTGCTGTCCTGGATTTTTGCTGCTTAAGCGTCAGTCCTTTTTTTCGTTTGGGTGGAGACGTCATTGCACACATCCTTGTTTTTGCACCAGATAAGGGCTTCCTCTTTCCCGCTTGTGCACGGCAGAGGAAGCCCTAATATGTGATTGTTTCAAAAAGAGAGATTTCCCGATGACGTCTGAATTCTGGCTATCAACTTAGCCCAGTCGAGGGTAGTCAATTGACCGGATAATACTCCCTGGGCACCGGCCCACATGCCATCCTGCACGACTTCGCGGGTGAAATAATTCTCCAACAGATTGTACACGTTTCCGGATTCCACCCATGCGGCAATTTGTACCATTTCCGGTCCGGCCGTATTTTTGTTAACAGCGCCGCGAATCGCAAGGAACTCGTTGGCACCCTTGGCACGTTTTTCCGCTTGTTCGAGACTCGTTATATGATCCAGGAACAGAAGCGCCTCGTTGATGTTTTTCGACTTGGACGACAAAGCCCAATGTTCGTTTGATGTCGAGAGCACGACGTCTTTAACCGGAGCTCCGACGAAGTTTGGGAACGGAATGAATTTGAATTCCCAGTTCGGAGATACGCCTTTCCCACCCTTTTGATATAGATGCCACGAGCCTGCGGAAAAGAAAGCACCATTGCCCTGAAAATGCGCTGCTTGTGCTACATCGCGGGTATCCGCAGCCACGCCCGACTGAAAATACCCGGCTTTGTACATCGTTTCAAGATTCGTCAAGGCTGCTACAACATCGGGGTCGGTCCAGTTTTTCTCGCCTCTTGCCAACTTCAGCCAGTCCTTTTCCGCGAGATTCTGCTGGATGAGGAAATACACGAAGTGCCCCGCAGGCCACAAAGAACCAGCGCCTAGTTGAAAAGCGCTTTCGCCTCTCGCCTTCAAAGTCGCACACGCCTTCATAAGATCGTCCCAGGTCTTAATTGCGCTCCCGTCGATGCCGACACTCTTTAGTTTTGCGTCATTGTACCAGATCATATTGACATGCAGGATGGTATAGGGAATTGCATACCGCCTTCCGTTAATAACGGTGTTGAATTCATACCCTGGTATAAAGCGATCCTTGCGCGCTGCGTACCAGTCCGTCAAATCATACAGAAGACCCGCTTCCATGTATTCCATCGTCTCCGCTCGCGATTCGACGATAAACATATCCGGAGGCTGACCGCCAAGCATCGCGGTTCTCAGCGTTTCCTCCCAGTTTTCGTTGCTAATACCTTTGTGCTCTACTATGATATTCGGGTTCGCTCTCTGGAAGGAACTGATCCACTCGTCCATTATAGTCGCTTTAGGAGGTGCAGTATATTCGGTCCAAACCGTAATTTTAACCGGTACAGCTTTGTCCGCTTGTGTGACAGGAGTCGCAGCTTTTTCTTTTCCGCCAGCCGCGAAAACGCCTACCACAACCAAGGGAAAAAACATCGCAATGAAAAATACAATTTTACCTATTTTTTTCATCGATTATTCTCCTCCTCTTTTGATTATCAATTTCTGATTGTTTTCCAAATACCTCCTCTCTCAATTTTTTTCGCTCTACACGCCACATCCTTTTTCGTTCATATATTTTTTGCAGGCTGCAATAAAATCCTTGCTCGAAGTCGAAGATCCGATAAACGTGTCAAAATGAAGGCACATGCGCTCCGTAAAGGCAACAACATCGATTTCATCGGGTAATTCACTCGCAAGTGTGGCATCTCTCAACAAGATGGGACAGTAGTTCCGGTACAAGGCATCCAAAATCGTGCCTAACAAGCACACGTCAAGGCGAAAGCCAGCACAGATGAGTGTTTTTATCCCCAAGTTTCGGAGTAGGCTGTCCAATGGAGTATTGAAAAATCCCGAATAAACGGTTTTGCCTATAAAATAATCCCCCTTTTGTGGGGCAGCTCCCGCCAGAAAGGTCAAAGATGCAGACTCCGTTTCGGAGTTTTTTTCACCTTTGACTACGAAGCCCTTGAATGCATGCTCCACATCGAACCCCAGGCTTTCCTGAATTTTACGAGCAAACGCCGAACGTCCAAGAGCTATATCTACGTTCATATTACAGACGTATACCACCGGCATGTTCGCTGCCCTCGCAGCCTCTGCAGAGGGAATAACGCCTTCCACTATGGTTCTTCGCCAAAGAGCGTAATCTTTTACGGATAATTTGGCGTTCTGCTTCTCTTCAGCGACATCTGGAGCGATCCTATCAGGTAGATACACATCCACAAGCAATAATGCCGTTGAAGCGAACTCAATCGATTCGATCTTTTCGACAAACCCCGAGTGTTTCTCCGGAGGAAACCAACGGTAGTATCTGGTCTTCAATCGCAACATGCGTTTATTCTCCATCGCTATTCCCGTTTAGGATGCCGATGCCCGTTATTATTATCCGGCTCGGCAAAACGGGAGCGTAGGTGGGTAAGCATTACCTGTTTGGCCTGCTCCGGATTACGCTCCTTGATTGCCTTAAGAATTTCATAATGGCCGGCCAAAGAATATTTTTTTCTTCCCGGCACATCGAAATATCTGGTTACGATATCTTTGGAAGATTTTAACAGAAGTTTTTGGACTTGATATAAGACTTGGTTATCCACCGATTTTGCGATTGCTAGATGAAAGTCGATATTGTCGTCGACGCTGCTCTCCCCTGCTTTTGCGTGCTTTTCCATCCTCTCGATAATCTTTTCCATCTCCGCGATATCAACATCGGTTGCGGATTGAGCTGCGAGAAATGCAATTTGCGGCTCGAAAATTTCCCTCACTTCTAACAGATCTACCACGTAGGCATCTTCACGGAGCATGGACTGGAGAATTTTCACACGCTTTTCCGATTGAGTCGGTTCAGCTACAAACATCCCTTTGCCCTGCCGGATTTCGATATAACCCATCACTTCGAGAGCGCGCATAGCCTCTCGTATGGATGGACGGCCGACCCCGAGTTGATCCGCAAGTTCCCTCTCAGAAGGCATGCGTGAGCCTGGCGACCATACAC
>CAZWAS010000071.1:0-21535 GCA_964631915.1 uncultured Spirochaetales bacterium
GAGGACGCCTCTTTCAATGACCTTTAAATGTGCGAAAGATATTGTACGCTACCACTTTGATCTTGGTATTGGTTGTCTCCTTTATGTTTGTTTCAGCAACAAGATCTTCGATCTCCCAATGACCTTTTTCAACTAGCAAATTGCGAACTTACTGTACACTATCCCGTAGAATAATGGTTTTTATATTCTGTGGGGGAAAGAGATGTAATTTTTTTAAATACTTTGCTGAAGTAAAGATTGTCGCTGAAACCAAGAGTATAAGCAAGATGACCTATAGAAATTTGGGGCTGCTCTTGAAGTATTTTTTTTGCTTCTTCAATTTTAAGAACGGTATACAGTTCTATGAAAGATAAATTTTTATGTTTTTTCAAAAGACGGTTCATTTTGGATTGGGTTATAGAAAAATATTTGCATACCTGCTCTATATTTATTTTTTTTTTTTTTTTTTCTTTAAGATAGGCTTCTATTAACATTATTAATTCTTTTTCGCCCAGAGTGTTTAAATTATTATCGATGGAGAAAATTTTCATGCAGAATTCAATATATCGGGAGGAGAGATCATTGAAATCTTTTGCCGTCTTTACAAGATCCTGAATAAAGTGTTCCACATTCAGCTCAACATACTCAGAAAGAATACCGTATACTTTTTCAATTTCGACAGTAAGCCGGAATAGAAATTTTTTTATGAATGTTTTAGGTATTTTTTCGGTTTGACAGAAAGAAATAGCTTCAGTAAAAACACTACAAAAATTATTCCAGTTATGTGTCCATAAGTCATTTTGCAGCTTTTCTTTGTATTTCTCTAAAAATTTTTCATAATTTTCTTTACTATCCGGAAATACTGAATTCTGAAAAACTATAAATGGATCCCCTAAGAATTGGTAAAGATCTTTTTCTTCATTGATTTTTTTAATTATACAATGAATTTTTTTTATTTCAAAAAACTTATTGCTTATTGAAATGGAATATTTCTTTTCATCAGTTTTTTTTTCAATTAATTTTTCTGCTATAGTTCTGATTATTTCTATATTACTCAGGTTCAATCCAAAAACAATGAGAGAAATATTTTCAATGGGTTCATTGAGTATCCAATACGTTTCATTATTTTTCAATAAACTGCCGATTTTTTTATAGTTATTTTCTGAAGCTGATACCGAAGGATTTATAAGAATCAAATAATAATATGAGTAATTTCTGAAATAAATTTTCAAATCATTTAAGCTTATAAAATCTTCATTTAAAATTTGATTGAGTAATTCCAACTGAATTTTTTTACGCTGATTTTTTACTTTTTCCTCTATGACGGGGAGGATTTTTTTTAATTGTTGTTCATCAATTGGTTTTAAAAGATAATCTTCTGCATCTGCCCGTAATGCTTCTCTGGCTAGTTCAAAGTCCTTGTATCCACTTAAAATAAGGGGAATAATATGGGGATATTTTTTTTTATTTCTTTTATCAGATAAATACCGTTTTCCCCCGGCATTTTAATATCAGTAAAAACAACATCAGGTCTGCAGGCAGGAATATTCTGCATCGCCTCCTGAGCGTCATAAGCTTCAAAAATAACTTCATAATCTCCTTTTATTTGATTTATGGAGTTTTTGAGATCATTGATAAAAATAGGTTCATCATCAACCAGCATAATTCTAATCATTGCTGTATTTCCTTAATGCTTATCTTAATCTCTGTTCCCCCTTCCGGATGATTATTTATACCAAATGCCATTCGGTTTCCATATAAGATTTTTAGCCGCATATAAGCATTGATCACTCCGACACCTCTTCCTTTGAAATCCTGGGTATTATCTAACCAGGTATTACTGTTGTTAAACTGATTTATCTCTTCGCGTATTTTGAAAAGCACTTCACTATTAATCCCTGAGCCATTGTCCCGAATAATGATAGACCACCCGGTATCATTTTTTTCCCCCTGAATAGTGATGAAAATAGGATAAGTAATGCCGAATAAACCATGTTTTAAGGAATTCTCTACAAACGGCTGAAGAGTCATTCGGGGTAAAATAATATTTGATAAATTACTGTCAATATCTATCCAGTATTTAAGTCTGTGTTCATACCTGTATTTTAAGAGACCAAGATAAGATACAATCGTTTCTTTTTCGTCTGATACAGTAACATAATCTTCTCCTTTTTCATAAGTGTATTTTAGGAGGTGAATTAATTTTCTGCATATATCTGTTATTTTCTTTTCGCCAATGTTCTTGGCTAAAATAGCGATAACCGATATGGTGTTATTTAAAAAATGCGGGTTCATTTGCGACTGCAGTATTTTATAATAGGCTTTTTGAATTTGCGACTGTGTCTGCAAAGATTCTTCTACAGATTTTTTCAGCTTTTGCGCTAAAGTATTAAAAGAATTATTTAATACGGCTATTTCAGTGTCGGACTTGGAAAAAGTCTCCTCCATTTCATCAAATTTTAATTCTGAATAATTAAATTTCTCCACTTTACTTTTTAATTCCCGAAGAGGGTTGTAAATATGAGAAGCAATAATATAAGCAATACCAAAAGAAAGCAGGGAAGCAATTATTCCTAGAATTATGATCAGCTTTAAAATTTTCATAACCGGTTTCAATAGATTTTTTTCCGGAATCGAATAGATCACCAGCCAGTCTGAATAATCTGAATATTTTACAGCAACAAGATTGTTTGCCTTGGTATAATCATCAAATAATCTTGTAAAAACCACATCATTTTTGAAATTGTTTTTCTCTTCATTTTCAAGGTACCATTCTAAGAAAAAAATTATTTTTTTATCAGCATCATGAATAGAAGGAAAAATTATTTGTTTTTTTTGATCGATGATAAAGAGATTGCCCGAATCAATGTTTTCAATATCACAAATATCCGAAATAATTTTATATTTTGCCTGTACTTCGATCAGTCCTATGGGGTTATGGACGCTTCCCACTAGGCGCTGTAATGAGAAAACAATATCTTTGTTTACTTCTTCCCATTCATCCGGATGAGGTTTGGTAAGAATGAATTGGGAATCTTTGTTAATTTCCAAATTCTGCGGTTTTACCTTTGACAGCATGTATTCCCTTAAATGTTCTGATTCATTGTTAAACCGCTTGCTGGAAAAAAATAAATTATTATCACTGAAAACATTTACTCGATCAATACAGGCAAAAGGCTGGGAAATAGCAAAAAGGCTTTCAGTAATCATGCTGTATGCTGATAAATAAATGAGAAAGTTTACTGTACTGTAGTCATATCCGCTTAAATAAAGAAGGGATTGTCGGACATAGGTATTAGCCAATACTCCATAGGAAATCTGGTTTAGCTCTCTTATACGGTGATTCAATTGTTCAGATATCCTGGTGGTTACATTCGTCATGTCAGTAAGTGTTGTTTTTTGAATATCCTGCATCAAAACAAAAAATACAAGCATGCAAATAGCAATTATAAGAGACAAGATGAGAAGAGAATAATAAATATAAATCCTCTTAAACAGGCTTCGTATCAGTTTGATTTTAAACGCCCCTTGAAGAGATCCCTAGTCTTTCTGTATTTTAAACTCCTGCTTTTTTTTCTGTCAATTAAAAAATACCAGTTCAATTATGAATTACAATCCTTTTTCAGGGCTGAATGCAGGACAGATGAATGAAAATTACATATTATTGTATGATTATTCCATTTACGCCGTTTCATAGTGCATTTATACTTACCCAACGTGGATCCTATAGGCCTCCATTTCTCAAAAAAAAGGCACTAGGTACCGCAAAATATTTTTAATAAGGACGGAGAAAGATGAAAAAGAAAACTCTCTATTCTTCTTATTACACCATTGTATTAGCAGCTTTTCTGCTGGTGAGTTTCGGTTGTGGCGGGCCGGATAAGAGCGCTTCCGCAGCGAAAAGCGCTTCTGCAGCGGATAAAACCTCAAAGACTGAGAAACCAATAGAATTGTCCTTTGCAGGGCTGATGCCTGCGACTAGTCCCTGGGAATCCAAAGTAATGGGACCGCTTCTGGCAGAAATTGATAAAGAGACAAACGGGCGTGTAAAAATTACCACCTACCCTGGAGGAACATTGCTGGAAGGGGGGAAAATTTATGACGGTGTGGCCATCGGGGCTGCGGATATGGGGCATGAATCTCTCTCGTGGATTAATGGAAGATTTCTTGTCAGCGATATTCTTAAAAAATCAGGGGTTCCTTTTGAAAGCGGTGAAGCTGCCAGCCGTACTTTTAAAGATTTCGTAGCTGCCTTGGATCCGAAAGAATTTCATGACGTTAAGGTATTAATGCTCATTTGTACAGGACCAGGAAATATCCATTCAAAAAAACCAATCCGCTCCTTAGAAGATCTTGCGGGGATGGAAATAAGGTGCATTGGATCTGATGCTCCTACCTTGACCGCATTGGGGGCAAAACCTGTGTCTATGTCTCACCAGGATGGATATGAAGCTTTACAGAAAGGAATAGTCCAGGGAACCTTGGCCAGTGATGAAACCCTTCAAACCTGGCACAATGCAGAAGTAACAAAATTTACCACTTTAACACCTTTCATGTATAACGGACTGCAGGCGGTAGTGATGAATCTGGATAAATGGAACTCATTACCCAAAGATGTGCAGCAGGGAATCCAGCGGGCCTGCGATAAAATATGGGAAGAAATTGTGGTGCATTTCTATGATAATGAAAGCAGAAATGGTCTGAAATATGCTGTGGAAAAAACCGGACACGAAGTAATCAAGTTAAGCGATAAAGAAGCGGAAAGATGGAAAGAAAAAATTTCTCACGTTATTGATGAATATGTTGATTTTCTTGAGAAGAGGGGTTTGCCGGGAAAAGAAGCTAAAAGATTGGTATTTGAATATGGTGAAAAATACAACAGGCTTCATGTCAAGTAATACTCTTTACCGGTTCCGGCAGTAATAAAAAAGTCCGGATCAGTGAGGGACTTGTTGTTTGAAGGGGGAAACGTATGGATGGACTTTCTCTTGTAAAGAAAATCGCTAAGAAACTGGATGTCATTGCCGCTGTTGTTCTGTTCTTAAATTGTCTTCTGGTGGTGCTGAATGTCATTACTCGAAGCAGATTATTTCAAATGCCGATTTTCGGAGTCTATGAAATAGTCTGCTATTTATCACTAATTTCAATCAGCTTTGCCTTAGCCCATTGTGCCGTTGAAGGAGGGCATACCAATCTTACCTTTTTTCTTGAAAAATTATCAAAAACAAAAGCAAAGGTAGTTACCATTTGTGTAAATATAGTTTTACTCATTAACTTCGGTTTAATTACCTGGAACATTGTTCTTTACGCAATCAGCCGGATAACCGTAGGGGAGGTGAGTCCGGTTTTGAGAGTTCCCATCGTCTATATTATAGCCTTTATTTGTATTGGTTTTATACTTCTGACTATCACGCCGCTCCTTAAAATTATTGGAGATATTAGTGATTTAAAAAAATTGAGGAAAGCCTCGTAAGTGATAAAAAGGAGAAGAAAAAATGAGTCCAGCACTGGCAGGAATCATTGGTTTAGGGGTATTTATAATCGTCATGTTTTTAGGAATGCCGGTAAGTTATTCCATGCTTCTTACTGGATTTTGGGGACTTTGCTTCCTGCGCTCCCCCCAAGCCGCCTTTAATATAATTTCAAAAGATATTTTTACCAATTTTTCATCTTACTCGCTGACGGTGGTACCCATGTTTGTTTTTATGGGTTTTGTTGCTTACTACTCAGGGATAGGATCGGGGTTATTCCGATTATCCCATAAGATTATCGGCCATCGTAGAGGTGGGTTAGCTTTAGCCGCTCAGATCGCTTGCGCTTTGTTTGGAGCGATATGCGGTTCTCTTGCAGCAAGTGTAGCAACAATCGGAACAATTGCTTTTCCTGAAATGAAAAAGTATCATTATCAGGATGAGTTGGCCGCTTCCAGTATTGCAGCGGGAGCATCGATAGGCAGTTTGATTCCTCCAAGCGTATTATTCATCATCTATGGGATTGCTACTGAACAGTCTATAGGCCGTCTTTTTCTGGCAGGTGTTTTTCCGGGAATCCTTCTTACTGTTGCCAACATGATAACCATCTATATCTTATGCAGAAGGAATCCTCTCATTGGTCCTGCGGGGGAAAAAGCCAGCAGAAAGGAAATTTTCTCTACAATAAAAACAGATGGGCTTTTAGAAGTCATTATAGTTTTTGTGGTTTCATTGGGAGGATTATTTATCGGCTGGTTCACGCCCACAGAAGCAGGGGCAGTGGGGGTTATCTGTTTATTAGCTATTACGTTGATCGAAAAGAAGATGAATATAAGTAAATTGAAATCAGCTCTTTTTGACACAACAAAATTAAGTGCCATGATATTTTTATTAATTGCCGGAGCCACTGTGTATGGAAGGTTCTTTGCCATTTCCCGTATTCCTTTCCAGTTGGCTTCCTGGGTAACACAGTTTAATCTTCCGAACTTTGTAGTAATGGGAATAATCATACTCATTTATTTGATCCTGGGTTGTGTCATCGACGCTTTAGCTTTAATCCTTTTAACTGTACCCATTTTCTTTCCTTTGGTTGTGAATACTTTAGGTTATGATCCCATTTGGTTTGGAGTAATTATTTTGCTTGTCACTGTGATGGGAAGCATCACTCCTCCTGTGGGATTGAATATCTATGTAATGAAAAGTGTTGCCCCTTCTGTGAAAATAGAAACACTGTTCAAAGGGGTTTGGCCATTTGTGGGAGCTTTATTGGTTTGTATTTTCCTTATTATTGCTTTCCCAGCAATAGCTACCTTTCTACCACGACTGTTTTTTGGTTAGAAAAGGATGAGAATATTGGGTTTACCTTTTTAATAGAGGAGGAGAGAACCGAATGAATGATCAAATTGATTTATCAATCTTTAAAAAATTTGATTTTGAGTTTCCGCCTGTTGGAGTTAAATTCCTTTTTACAAAACCTCTGGGAATTTCTCATTTAAACAAAAAATTAGCTTTCTGTGAAATGCTTAAAGAGGCACAGACAGCAGAGCCCCCTTTTTATACTACTAGCGAGAATCATGAATGCAAAGCCGGCCCTATGTTGTTGGGAATGGTAGAGTCGGATCCCATATTTGAAAGCGGGCAAGTTGGCCATAAACTGGGGGTTTATGAAGACCCCCGCGCCAATAGAAAACTATATACAAAAATGTCAAGATTTGCAGAAGGGAGTGTAAAATATGTTGCTTATGCGAACCTTGGCCAACTCACCTTTAACCCCGATTTATTAATAATTTATGCCAACCCCCAACAGGCAGAAATCATTTTGAGAGCTTATACTTACCGTACAGGTGCGGCCTGGAATGCCAAGGGAACCTCTGTAGTGGGCTGCGCTTATCTTTATTTGTATCCCTATTTCAGCGGGGAAGTAAACATGATGGTTACAGGTCTGCACCATGGGATGAAAGCCAGAAAATTATTCCCAGAGGGGCGGTTGTTTCTCTCTATTCCCTATAATGTACTTCCGGAGGTTGTTGAGAATTTAAAGAATATTGAATGGAATCTGCCACAATATTCCTGGGGTAAAGAGAACCATTTGAAGAGAATGAAAGAAATCGTGGAAGAGGTAAAAAGGGAATTATAATTTTTTACTTTTTGTTTTTTTATGATTAGGAAAAGATGAGTAGGATCCCATCGATGAAGTTGAGGTCGGTGCCATAATAGCGTGATGGTTCCATCCAGGAGCTTTCGGGCAAACACCGCATTCTTTGGTTGGGGAAGGATTGTCGGATCCTTGAGGATCTGGAAGAGCCGGTTCTCATTGCGAATGATAAAATCATTGGCTCCAACTCGACATACTTCGAAGCAGAAATTGTCCGCCAGGGATGTCCCACCTACTGTGGAACATCCCTCACGGTGTAGGTGGCTGGTTTCTAACCTCTAGTGCTTTTACGCGGATCTTATTTTCCTGCGTTTGATAAAATACGTACAGCATTTGATCCATTAGTTCGAAGGTGAAATGGTTGTCGATCATGCGGCCTGTGTTGATCTGAAGCGACGCAAGCTCTGAGAAATTTGTTTTCGGATCGAATGCTTTTATCATCCCTTTATGCTCGGAATGTCCCGGATTGGTTTGTATGTCATATCCGACATAGAGGATTCCCTGTTCGTACCGCGCACATGCGACGTACCCTTCGTACCGTTCGGTTCTTGAAAGGACGACCGGATCGCCCGCCGCTTTCCGCAGGTCCTCGTCGATCTGAATCGCTGCAATGTACGACGAGGAATTTCTATCGATCGGAGGGCCGTCGCATATTCCAGCGATCAAAAACGGTCTCCCGTCTATTTCTATCAGGGAATTGACTGATACATACAATCCGGGAAAAGCATCGCTGAGATCCAATTCGCGGGTTTCCACCTGAACGAGATCCTCAGAGAAAGAACGGATTGTCAGAATAGCCGATTCCCATGAGCGAGTGACTATGTATAACTGGTTCTTGTAAACAAAGGGGGCTGGGTCGTCTACCAGCTCATCCCCTCTTCCTGGGAGCCTCCCTGGAATACTAATAGGCATGGCGGCTGCAACTTCTTCGCGAGAATTCATCAATAGGGGAGCTCCTGCCGTCAGTTCGTATCGGGCAACGTTTAGAGTATGAGGGCTTTCCGTTCTGAAGCCGGCAGTCTCGACTGCATAGGAGAAGGATTTTCCGGGACCGTTACATATGCGTATATCTGTAGGCTGTCCTATACCTGAAAAAAGAGCCATTGTGTTTAAAGGCATTAGATCTCTGTTCAGAACAAGAAGTTTGAATGTTCTCAGGGGGGATAATTGCAGATATGCGACGTAAAAAATCCCGTCTATTAATGCAGTATCGGGCCGCGCAGCTTTTACCCCCGTCAGCGGAAGGTCTGTTTCGGACATTATTTGAAATACCAATGGAGAAGGCCATGTTTTCTCTGGATACGCAGATACACACATGCAAAGCAGAAACAGCGCCACTCTGCAGTATAATGTTTTTCTCATACGACGATAGTGCGGTTTATGTATTCCGAATGATCTTTCAGTATCGGTTTGTATTCTTTTTCCATCAGCGGAGACGAAATAAGAAAATCCGCCGTGGATCTGTTGCATGCAGAAGGTATGTTGTACAGGACGGCTATCCTCAACAGCGCTTTGACATCCACATCGTGCGGTTGAGGTTGCATCGGATCCCAGAAGAAAATCAATATGTCTATCTTGCCGTCTACAATCATTGCTCCGAGCTGCTGATCTCCGCCAAACGGCCCGGATTTCAAAAGCATGATGTTGTTTTCGAGAGGTTGCTTTTTATCGTTTTTTTCCATCAATGCTTCCTGTACCAGTCTTCCGGTGGTTCCCGTGCATATCAACTGATGATGCAGCAACAGGTTCCAATTCCACTTTACCCATTCGACCAAATCCCTTTTCAGATTGTCGTGTGCGACCAAGGCAATGCGTTTTCTGCTTTCCATACATGCTCCTAACGTTCTATCAACGGACGGGCTATTCCTCATCCGGTGTAGGCAATTTCAGTCTTATAGCAGCTTTTCTCCGCCGTCCGACGGATGCGATGCCGATGCAGGGATCCCCGCGCGGACGAGTGTGCGGCTGAGAACCAAGAGAAGAGAGATAAGTGTGAGCGCTATACCGCTTCCAATCAGCAGATACTCGATCCTCACTGTGTCGGCGATAGGGCCGAAAACCAGCATCCCAAGTGGCATCATGACGGTTGAAATCATTGTCATAACGCCGAACACTCGGCCGCGAAACTCGTCTTCCACTTTTTCCTGCAAAATGACCGTTCCCGGCGTGTTGAACGCAGGCATGAGCACGCCAAAGAGACCCATGACCACGAGGTAGGGGATGAACCAGGGGATAAGCCCGAGCGCAACCGTGAAGAGCCCCATGCAAACCGCGGCAAAAGCCATGGTATGTACGCGGTTACGAAATCCACCCCAGCTCGACATGAGGAAGCCGCCTGCGATCATGCCGACGGAAAACACCACTTCGATCGCGGTAAGCCGCCATACGTCCTTCCCGAAATTTCTCGTCACCTGAAGCGGTGTCAGGAAGGCGACGGGCGCACACAGGAAAAACAAGACAGCAAGGAAGACGAAAAAAAGCCTGATGTACGAGTGCCCCGCGATGTAGGCGAATCCGGCGCGCATATCATGAAAATAGTTCAATTCGACCTTGCCTTTCGGTCGTTCCCGCTCGGGAAGCTTGAGGAAAAATAACAGGATGACGACTGCGAATGCAGCTGTTATTACGTCTATGAAGAAGATGTATTCGATTGATGAGAAGGTGAGGAGCGCAGCACTCACCATGGGAGACACGAGCATAACGAAAGACTGGATGCTTCCGAACAGCCCGTTCACCCGCATCAGCTTGGCCTCTGGGACAAGGGAAGGGAGATACGCGCTCGCTGCAGGACTTTGAAATCCCGCACCAATGGCGCGGACCACCAATGCGACATAGAGTATCCAATACTGCCGATAGCCCGAGAAGAAGAACACGGCTACGATTAAGATCGTGACTGCAATAGCGGAATCGGCGATCATGATGATCCGCTTACGGTCAAAGCGGTCGGCCCATACTCCTGCAAAGGGCGAGACGAGAAAAGTCGGAATCATCCCGCAGATGATCGATAACGTCATCATGACCCCTGATTGTGTGTGAAGGGTGATGTACCAGCTGATCGCATACTGAACCAGAAACGAGCCGAACATCGATATGATCTGGCTTCCGATGAAGAGCGCGGCATTGCGTTGCCAGTTTCCTGACATCAAATCTCCCTCGATGAAATGTTTTTGCTTCCCATGCATACTTGCATGCTGTTTTTATACGATTGCACTCGGAACGGAATTTTCGTTTGGAGTAATCCCTCTTCCCTATAGGCGCATCCGTTGTGGTCAGTTTCCGTGCTGTGTTATGGTATCACAACTAAATCAGAATCGGGCGTATTTTTCAATCCCAGAGGAGCACGGTTAACTTGTCTTGACAAAAAATGCTCAGCGTTTACACCGTACATTCCGTGTTGGCATCTGCATGGCAATGTAAAGAATAGAGAAGGCCTCCAGTCTTTAGAATACTATTACCTTATTTTATAAATAATTATTTTCGGGCTGAGCGGACTCGAACCGCCGACCCCAAGTCCCCCAGACTTGTACGCTAACCAACTGCGCTACAGCCCGATACGGGAAAAAACTTAGCATATGCCGGAAAAACTGTCAATGATAGTGGTCAGCTTGCCAAGACTCGATAGAAATGTCACTCTTTTGAACTCAGTAAAACTGTCAACCCTTTCTCGCCTGTTTCCCCTCATCCTGCACTCCTTTCGGCCAAGACGCGAGGATGTATCAGCTCATACTCCAGAACGGTATTTCCGTGTAACACGGCTACCCTCCCGTCCAGGTGTTTTCGAGTAATGACTTTCTTCTTCGACCGCGGAAGCGAACCTTTGCGATCCTTTATCTGTAGCACCAATGTCTCATACTGAACCGTGTAATCTTGTGATGCAATTGATCCTTTTTCAGGAGACCTCAATGGCGGTCGAAGATCCTTAGCTGCGGTCCGAGCTCCGAAGGCAAAAGGGTGTCCTCTATTTTTTTTCAGGTGTATTCAACCTTTCTCGGCTCCGCCTGTAAGGCCAGCGATCACATATTTCTGAGCGAAGATTGCAAGTAGAAAGACAGGGATGATTGCGAGGATCGATATGGCTGCCAGACTGCCCCAGTTGACTCCATATTCTCCGTAGGCGAGTTCCGCAACAGCCACGGGAAATGTTTTCGAGGTCGGCGTTTTCGCGAAAGTCAGTGGAATCAGAAAAGAATTCCATATGGTGAGAAAACTAATTATAAGGGTACTGGAAATCGATGGTCCTGAAATGGGAAGAACAATACGCCGTAAAATCGTAAATATGTTACAGCCGTCTATCTTTGCTGCATCATAGAGAGAGGTAGGAAGGCCGTCGAAGAAAGATTTGAGCAGCCAAGTCGCCAGAGGGTAAGCCATTGCGCTATTCATTAATACTAAACCTATTTTCGTATCGAAAAGGCCGATTTTCTGAATGAAGAAATAAAGCGGAATAATTATTGCAATCTCGGGAATCATTCGCGCGATGATTATGAAAATCATCAAAGCATTTTTCCCTTTGTATTCGAAAGCGGAAGAATAACTGTAGCCGGAAATAATCCCGAAGACCATGACAAGGCTCGTTGCAAAGATTGTAACTATAATACTGTTAAGGAAATATATTCTGTATTGCGATTCAAGGAGAATAGCTTTGTAGTTTTCGAGAACAAAATTAATAGGGAACAATGACGGAGGATATGCATATATTTCGGATTTGGTTTTAAACGACGTAAGTATTACCCAAACGATGGGGAGTGCAGCATAAAGAAACACCAACAGTGCGAAAAAATATATGCCCATTTTGGAAATTATCCGTTTATACACCATGTTCGTTCAGCCTTTTCCGTTATTTCTCTCGCTTCAATATTATGCTGATAAAACGCAGACTCATAATCATCGAAATTATAAAAATGAGATTCGTAACAGCCGATCCCATACCTATATTGAACCCAACAATTCCTTTTTTGTATCCGAAGGTTCCGAGAATTTCTGAAGTTCCTGCAGGACCGCCACGCGTCATGATCCAGACAACATCGAAGGAGCGAAGTGCCATCATCAGTCTCATAAGAAGCGCTACACTGGCTGCCGACTTCAGAAGGGGCAGAGTGATGGTGAACAGTCTTCGTATAGTCCCTGCGCCGTCGATCATAGCGGCCTCGTACAATTGTTCTGGGATACTTTGCATGCCTGCGTATAGTACTATTGTCACAAAAGGGGTGGAAATCCAAATGTCGACGAATATAACGACAGCCAGCGAAAGATACGGCGTGCTCAGCCACTCGATCCCGTGATTGATAAGGCCGAATTTGAGCAAAAAAAAGTTCAGTATGCCGTAAGATCCGTTCAGTATCCATGACCAAACGAATGCTGTGACGACTGGAGGCATCATCCATGGAAGCAGGAGAATGCCGCGTAATGCAGTTTTTCCAATGAACTTTTGTTTAAGCAGGAGAGCGAAAGCGAATCCCAACAAAAATTCGAACATCAAAGCCGTACCGACGAAAATAATTGTTTGGAAAAAGGCATCTCTGAACTTGGAATCAGAGAATAAAGCGAGGTAGTTTTTCAATCCGATGAACATTTTTGATGCGTCAAAGGCGAGATTATATTTAAAAAAACTGTAGCTGAAGCCTTGCATGATCGGATAAACGAGAACGGTAGTCAATAATAGAATTCCGGGGAGCAAGAAGAGGTATGGTGTAATCTCGCTTTTTCGATTGTGTGATTTCATAGACAAATCACCTTTTGGTACGATTTTTCACCCCGGCCGGGATCCATGCCCAGGGAATAGAGATTCCGCATTGCAATGCTGGATCCCGCTTGCCGGGACAGCAGAGATCATTATTTCAATAATTCATTAATATCCGCAACTGCCTTGTCGAGTGCCTCCTGAGCAGATATTTTTCCGACCATAGCGGCATCGATGTACTCGCTCAGTATTTGGGATGTCTCGGACCCTCGTTTAAGCATAACATGCTGCGCATTGGATTCTACGATGTCGAAAAGAAATTTTGAAAATTTCTGATGATCTTCCGGGATATTGTATTTCTTGGCCGCAAGTTCGTAGGCGGATTTCCTGAAAGGCCAGTCGTTCAACTTACTGAACTCAAAGGCACCGGCTTCGGTGGAAATAAGGTAAGAGCCGAGTTCCCAGGCGGCTTTCTTGTGTTCGGACATCAATGGAATGCCGAATCCCCAAGCGTTCAATACGGTACTATGGGTTCCGTTTTTCGGACGGGGAACTTTCGCATACCCCACTTTGCCTTCGATGGCTGATCCTCTGGTCATGCCGTATAGATAGGGCCAATGATTGACCATTGCGAACTTTCCGGAAAGAAAACCTTCATGGATTTCGTTGTTGTCATAAGTGATAACATCGGGCGGCATGACCTTGTATTTATTGCGAAGATCAATCATGAATTGAAGGGCTTCGACCCCTTCTTTACTGTTAAAGAGCGGCTTTCCATTCGCATCCGCAATTTTCCCGTTATTTTGGATGAGGAAATCGAAAAATGTATACGTGTTGAAAACCTGTCCGGGAAAACAGATGGATGCAAAGCCCCATTGATCGATATTACCGTCACCGTCTATATCCTTCGTGAGAGCCTTTGCGTATGCAACAAGATCATCCCAAGTTTCCGGTGGTTTATCAAAACCAGCGGCTTTCAGTAAGTCGATCCGATAGAAAAAACAGCGGGTGTCGAGCCCTTCCGGAAAAACATATGGGTGGCCGTTATAGGTGCTGATTCCCTTTTCGAGAAGATCACCGTTGTTGATTTTCTTGAAGTCGAGATCCGGATCATAGCTGCCGTCGAGCGGAGTGAGCATCGAGTACAACTGATCGATATAGAAATCCCAAAACATGATTAAATCGAACTTCGGGTTTTTTGTCTTGGAGGCAAGGACGTATGTAGAGGCATATGTTTGCGTGTTTTCTTCTATGACATCGACTTTGATACCGCTCTTCGCGGACCATTCTTGAATGAGTGGAGCTACAGTCTTGTAGTCGCTAGTATTCACTACGAGAGCGACGGTGAGCTTATCGGTTTTTGATGCGGCCGACTGCTCTTTTGAACCACCCGCGGATACATAGACAGTACTCACGAGCACCAGGGAAAAAAGCGCGATCGTTACTATGGTTTTTTTCATATACACCCTCCTATTTAGGAATATTCAGCAGCCGTCGTAGAAGTCTGCGCGACTGCCGACAATCACCTCGCAATTTAGCCAGGCATCAGGAATGTCGTCGTTTCTATTGCGGTTTTTCGACGAGATCGGGATAAACCTTGTGCAGATAATGCTGGAGGACTCGTCTTTCGGCAGAACTCATCGCTTTTGTGGGGAGCCGCGGCATTCCGACGTCTTCTCCCATAAGGCGTAGTGCTTCTTTGAATACGGCCAGCCAATGGGGGGAAGCATTCTCGCCGACTCGTTCGTACATAAAATAGTAAGCGAGAGGGCGGATACGATCCCATATTTTTTGGGCTTTTACTAGATCTTTTTCCTGAGTAGCGGCGTTAAACAGATCGGCCGCTAGATCGGGAATGATGTTCGGCAACCCCGAGAGCCATCCGTCGCCTCCCACACAGAATGCCTCCAACGGTGCATAATCATGTCCGTAGAGAGCTGTTACCTTGTCTCCGCATAAGTATTTGATGTAATTGACTCTCATCGGGTCACCGTGTGCGGCTTTAATGGAATTGACTACTCCCTCATCCGCAAGCTGTTTGACCAAGGCGGGGGACAATTCGAAGCCGGCGAACCAAGGATTGTTATAGACCATGACAGGTTGCTTGATTGCCTTTGAAATGGTGCGTAAATAATCGATGGCGTCGGGAATGGTTGGTTTGTAATAATACGGCAATAAAACCATCAAACCGTCTGCGCCGGCATCCATTGCTTTTTGTGCCAAATTCTCGGCCAATTTCGTTGAATAGTGAATTATTCCCGCGTACACTGGCACGCGGCCATTCGCCTGTTCCACCGTGGCTTTGATTACCTGCAAGCGTTCCTCATCGGACAGTGCCGCGCCTTCACCGGTACTTCCACATGGTGAAAGTCCGTGAACACCTTTTGCGATAAGCCATTCGGCGTATTTTTTGTTGCCTGGAACATCGATACTCCCATCTTCGTTGAAGACTGTGAGCATCGCAGGAATAATTCCTTGAGGTTTCTTCATTTCTCTTGCCTCCTCGCTCGTGTAGTCACAATCGACATTATGCATGTAATATGCAACATGTTAGTATAATAACATAAAATCCTCGATTGTCAACATCCAACATGTTGCATTTAACGCCATACTAGTGTTTAATAGGGTTCAAGAAAGAATTTCAGGAGCTCGGCTATGCCGGAATCGACTGAGAATGACAACAAAATTGAGATCGCCTCTTTGACCGATGAATGTTACAAGAGGATAAAACGGGATATCCTGTTTGGAAAGCTTGGCTGGGGGCAGAAACTAAACGTGATCAATATGGCACAGGTCTATGGGATAAGCAGATCCCCCGTAATAAAGGCCATCGATCGATTGGCTATGGAACAGCTCGTGCGAATCATTCCAAATATTGGAAGTTTTGTCCTCATTCCGACGAAAGAGGACGTAAAAGAAGTAACGGAAATACGGCTCATGCTGGAGACGACCATGTGTCGTCTGGCATATAAAAAAAACCGGGATCCGCTCTTACACGGGCTGAGGGAAGCGAATGAAACGATCGAACAGAAAGTCGAAGACGGGCAGGAAATTCGATTCGATTCCTTCCTGGAGTACGATCGGACTTTTCATATGAGGTTTGCCGCATGTGCCGACAATGAACGCCTTCGCGTCTATTATGAATCGATACGAAATCAGGTGGAGTTGTTCAGAACGAGGACATATTTTAAGCCGTATGTCGATCTGGCTTTGGAACGACATCGAAGTATTACCGACGCTCTATCCCACGATCGTTTGAAAGAAGCGATTTCCCTGCTGGAGTCCCATATCCGAGAAGTGGAGAACGAAATCCTCGAATCTCTGGAAAATAGCGATGCTCCGAAAGAGTACAAATAACAGCCTACCGTTCATCAGATTCTTGCACAAGAATATCATTCTTTTGTTGAAGCACATGATCAGAATGAAGCGGCATAATCATGGCAGTGTCCTCTGAAGAATTTTTAAAAATTATCTTGACAAAAGTGTTCAATTTACAGGCCTATCCTTTACCAGCAGATTTTATGATGCACTCGCCCTGACGATTGCTTTTTCATAAAAGATGGAAGGGCAGTGCTCAATCCTCGAAGGCTTTTTCCAGAAGTTTCAAGGCATCTTCGCGATCCATTTCCACCGGGTTATAGACGATCGATGCATCGTTCAAGGCAGCGTGAGCGATCGCCGGGAAATCCTGTTTCGTAACGTTCCCTGTTTCCCTGAGCGTCCGCGGTAGACCGGTTTTTTCGAAGAGGCTGTTCCTGAAGGAACGCAGGCGGACAATGGTTTCGTCTGCGCATTTTTCGGGTGGAGTAGCAGCGAAAACTTCAGTTCCCGACAGGGGAAGGAGGAGCTCTCCGAGGGAGGGGCGGATCGATTCGATGTTGTATTCGAGCACCACAGGGAGAAAGATGTTCATGGCGATGCCGTGATGCACATGGCACACTGCTCCTGTTGCGTGCCCGAGGGTGTGTACGAGTCCTACAAGGGAATTGGAGAACGCGATGCCTGCCATGGTGGATGCGGCTGCGAGATTGAGCCGCGCGATCTTGTCTTCCGGTTTTTCGAGTACTGCAGGGAGATTGTTCATCACGTATCGTATCGCAGTGACCGAATATGCGTCGCTCATGGGATTTTTGCCGAGGCATGTGTACGCCTCGATTGCATGGGTAAGCGCATCCATGGCAGTGGCAGCCGTGAGCAGGGGAGGGAGGGTGACTGTCATGCGCGGATCGAGGACCGCGGTGTCGGGCATGAGAAACCGCGAAAGGAAAACCATTTTCCTGGCATCCTGGGTATCCATAATAACGGCCATGAGAGTGACTTCAGATCCAGTCCCTGCTGTTGTCGGTACTGCGATGAACGGCTTAAGCCGATGCCTGAGAATACCGGAACCTGCGAAGGAGAGAAGATCGTCCGACTCTTCGGTGACGAGTATGTTCATGCCTTTCGCAGTATCGATGACCGAACCTCCGCCGAGCGCTATGATGCTGTCGCAGCGCGATGCACGGAAAGCTTGGGCTGCTTTTGCCACAGTATCCTTGTCCGAATCGGGAGGTACATCCGAGAAAGAGCCGCATATACCCATCCCCGATTCGGAGAATGCATCTACCAGGAGTCGTACGAGCCCTGCCTTTTCGATTCCCCTATCCGTTATGAGAAAGGGGCGGGTTGCCCCGAGTTCTTCGAGTTCGTTGGGGATGTTGTCCAACGCGTGGTCGCCCATACAGATTTTTACAGGGTTACAGAACTCGAAATAATCGCTCATATGATCCTCCTGATCGGTTTTCCCGCGCTGTAAGGCGATGTCCGATCATAAACGTTGGTTTGCAACAGTATCTTTCAATGTGGGAATAGAGCTCTGGCATAGATTCTCAATCGGTTCATGTGCTTTTCCGCAGCCTCCCACTTCGGGTACCGTTTGAGTATGCGCATGACGATACCCTTGGGAAGGAGATACGCTTCCACGAGGGAAAGACACCGTATGACAGCCATGGTGTGGGGCAATTCGCCTTTGACTATGAGGCCGTTCTGTGCGTAGCTCTGAAAGGGATTCAGTGTGAATGTGAATACTTTAAGGGCGCGTTCCATGTTTTTGAATACGATGGCAACAGCCGCTTCCTTTTCAGTGAGCAATTCCGCTGCATCCCGCAGATGTCCGGCTTCGTCCCGCTTCAGTATGAATTCGGGACCATAGGGCGCTACCTTCATCATGAAAGAAAAGTCCTGCGGCAATTCCCGGAATTCGCGGTTCACCGTGCTGTCTATGTGCGAAGCCGCCATGAAACCCCGCTTGACAAAAAAGAAGAGAATGCCGAGATAGAGCCGTTTCAGACGTTTTTTGCCTGGCTTGAAATAGGAGTTCCCTAAAGCGCAGCGTTCGTCGCGTATGCCGAGTTTTCGCAGCAGGCTGTACCGCGGTATTCCGTTCCTGTCGTAGCCCCTGAGCCGGTAGTATTTGTCGAGCATGGTTTCGAGCGGCACGGTCGCTTTTCGCTTATAATCGCTTTCATCCTCTTTGAGAAAACGTTCCGGGAGCGTGTCGTCCTTTCTGCGTATGCCCATGCAGGTGTTCATGTATCGTTCGAGCACGTGAGCTCTGCGGCCTGCCTTCAGAAACGACCGCATCGGCATGCGCAGGCCTGTCACGGACGCGAAGAAACCCGAAAACACGCTCCAGTCGAGCATGAGTATGGCTATGGACGGCAGATACTGCATGAAAAAGGAAATGATGGGTTTGGGCGAAAACCGTACGAGAGGGGGTTCAAGCAGATACGCATATGCAGTGAACTGACAGGTATGCAGGCAGTTCACCGCTGCATAGAGATCTTCGAAGAATCTTACCCATACGTGTTTCGATCTGGCGGTATACGGATTGAGAAAAGTGAAAAACACTTCCATAGCAACGGGGTAACTCGAAAGGTGGCATCCGCCGCGGTTTGCTACGGCATAGTTCAGCCCTTGCCCCCAGGATCCTCTGGGGTCGTATGCGGGCAGTTCGAGCCCTTTCACCTGCATGGCGAACTGAGATCCCCCGTATTTTTGTGCGAGCCGTCTAGAACCGTCCGCCATCTCGTTTCCGAACCCCTTCCTTCCGGCAATGTCGCGCAATGCTTCCGCTATACCTGCCGTGTGTCCGAATTTGAGCTTCGTTTCCAAAAGCCCCTTTTCTCCGGCCTCCATAACATACGCGATAGTACCTGCTGCGGATACCGTATCCATGCCGAAGCTGTTGCACATATCGTTCCACATTCTGATCGCCTCGGGATCGTAAATGCCGAGGTTCGGGCCGAAAAGGCCGTTGGTTTCGTATTCGGGTATGTGGTGTTCTTCGCCGTCTGCATAGGTTCCCGTATGTCCGCAGAGTATGAGGCAGGGTTTACAGGTGCTGTATTGTGTCTTGAACCGTTCAGCCATGACTTCGCCGGATACGAGCTCCGCTTGTGCGCTTGTTCTAAGTCTGAAGTTATTGACGGGAAGCACCCCTCCTTTGTTGCACAGGGAGAGGTTGTAATTCGTGCCGTACTTCCGATATCCGGTTGCCGTTATGCGGTTTCTGTTGATATATTTCGACGCTCTTTCTTTGACCCGTTTGAACGTTTGTTCGTCCGAAGGCCGTATGGCGTAGGCCTTGCCACGTGCAACAATGGCCTTGAGCTTTTTTGCTCCCATGACGGCTCCGACACCCCCTCTTCCGACGAACCTGCTGCCGGATGCGATATTGGCGTACAGCACTTTATTCTCCCCCGCAGGCCCTATGACGCAGGCCCCGTCCCCCGAACCGAGAGAAAGCGCTTGCTGCGTTTCCCGAGTCGTTTTTCCCCAGAGCCCGTCCGCTTCGAAAAAAACTGCGCCTTCGGGATCTATTTCGAGGCACGTAGGAGCTTCGGAGCATCCCGAAATGAGCAGACCATCGTACCCTGCTGTTTTGAGCGCCATGCCGAACGGTCCGCCGCATGAGGCGCTGCACATGATGCCCGTGAGGGGAGATTTCGTGACAACAGCCCAGCGGCCGGAGCAGGGAGCTCCTGTTCCGAGGAGCACGCCGAGCATGAATGCTATGATGTTCCCTTCGCTCAGAGGATCTGCCGAAAGATCCATGCGTTCATATATCAGTTTCAGGCCGAGCCCTTTGCCCCCTATGAATCTGCTGAGCTCGTCGGAGGAAACAGTGAATTTTCTCGCAGTTCGTCTTGTAAGATCTATGTCGAGATATGCATTGCTCGTCCCGATGATAACGGATTTTTCCACGTGCCTCTCCCCGCGTACCTTGTCCAAGCCTTCATAGATACTAAGTGTAATAGCGGCTCCGATAGAATACAAGAAAAAGAATGGTACTCCGAATGTGCAGTCTGATCTGTACAGCATAAACAATGTTTTTTCGGATACCCTTTATTATTTTCTGTATTTCTGCTATATATTTGGCGAGTAAGGCGTTAAACCGGAGTGTATCCAACGGCGGTTTTCCGGAGGCCAAATCGGAAGGAGGGGACGGTTGTTTTGGGTGAGTTCGGTTTGCGTATGATCTCTCCTGAGATAAGGAGAGGAATAGTTCTAAAAGAGGAGTTTTGTATGAGAAAAAGCTTTGTAGTGTTGTTATGCATCGCTCTTGCATTCTCTTTCGTAGGATGTTCGACTGTTGCTGACCTTGTGACCGGCGGCGTGGCCAAAAGCGTTTCGGACAGCGGTTCTAAGGCTGTGAAAGCGCCCATGGACATCAAGGGAGACGAGGTGCTCTGTTCCGAAGAAGGTGCCGGGAATATGCTGGAAGCCGATTATTATGTAGCACGGATCATGACCAAGGCTTCTGCGGAAACGAAGAACCAGGCAGAGGTGCTTAGAGTCCATGACGGGAAAAAAATGTGGTCCGAATTCGTTGTTCCTTCGCACAAGGCGCAGAAAAACGAATTGTCCGTCGGGCAAATCGTTTTATTCCCCCACGGGTGGCAGGGGTATAAGGAAATGGATGCCGACGATTATCGGTTTGCGAGCTGGGGTATGGGAAGGGTGACTTCTTTAGACGAACTGTTCAAAGACCTGGTCGAGGTGAACGGAGACAAGTACGGGTGGGCGATCATAAGAATTCCCGATACTCCGGTAAAAGAATAGCATCGCCTTTTTTAGTATGAAAACCTCTGCGCAAGCGGGGGTTTTTTTATGCGCGAACGTTCGATGGAAATCATGCAATAGGAATTACACACGGGCACCTCTAAAAACTCTTTATTTTTTCGCGTGCGAAAAAATAAACCCTTACGC
>CAZWAS010000072.1:0-2863 GCA_964631915.1 uncultured Spirochaetales bacterium
ATTGATCCGTGAGTACAAAGCCGCAGGTGGCACAAAACTTTCCTTCACGGGATATATTGTATGCTGGTTTGCGAAAACGATCTTCAGGCATCCGGTGCTGAACTCGTTTATCGGGCGGAATACCGTAGTTTTCCTGAACAGCGTAACCATCAGCGTGCTTATCGAACGGCACCTGCAGGATGCCTATGTTCCCGAACCCCTGTCCATATAGAGCAGTGCGAAACCAAAACCATCATAGAAGATAACCGATCGCATACGCGCTGCTCAGGAAGTTGCTGAAAATCGGCTGGCTTCTCCTTCCGGAAATGCAATGGTTTTATGCGTATTCCGCGTTTTTTGTTGAAGACGTTCGGCAAGCTGACAGATCCGAACGTGGCAATGGGGATAAAGTACGGAAAGCTTGCAGTAACCGCAGCGGTGTACAGCAGAGAACCTGTGTGGTTTATCCCTCACGGAGGCACAACGGTGCTAGTGAGTGTAGGTAGCATAGAATCAGGGAAGGCGGGCGTGGAACGGGCTTTGGCATTTTCAGACTAACTCTTATTTTGTTATTTCTTTTGCGTAGTGTGACGTTCTATACAACCCCGGCAGTCCCTCAACTACCCCCTCCGAGATCTGCCTAAGGCCGATCCGCGTGGCTTCCTCGCGCAGATGGAAAATGGCGGCATTCTAGACGAGGTTCAGAGGCTTCCGATGTTGTTTTCATATATTCAGAGCATGGTGGATATGAACAGAAAATGCGGCCGATTCATCTTGATCGGCAGCTATCAGCCTCAGCTCCATGCGACGATCAGTCAGTCGTTAGCAGGCCGGACGGGCCATACTGACCCTGTTGGTCGGCCGGTCGAGTGGGACAAGTCGTCAATCTCGCTTCGCTCGGAAGCGGCATAGGTGCTTCCGCTGTGACGATCAGAAATTGGCTCTCTGTTTTGAAGGCATCCTATGTGGGGTCGAGCTGCCATTCAATGTCTGGAGCATCTACGTTCTCAATCCGCTCTATGCAGAGGACATCTGGCGGACGCTGATCGAACCTTCGGGGTAAAAATTGCTTAAATCAGCGGATTTCACGCCCTTTTCTTGCGGTTTGTGTATCATTGAGGTAGAAAACCGGATCGGCTTTCTTATCCTGCACTGTTCCAGTATACCATAAAGACTATCTATTTCTTCCTTATAGTTGCTCCGCTCACGATTTTTCCTGCACCCGACAGTGTCGTTTACCTCAATATCTAAAACAGTGACAATCGTAAAGACAGTACACATGATATGTTAGCGCCATCGGATGTCTGAACATCGGCCATATTATTTTCTGTTTGTCAGGTCTTCAGAGCTGCAGATGCAGAATCTATCGGGTGGACAACCGTTTCTCTGTCTTCCTCGCACGAACAGAATAACAGAATGGAGGTTATGAATGCTGCTGTGTGATTTGAATGGAGAATGGCAAGTAAGCGAAACCGAAAGTGGCGAGCTCACGCAGGCACATGTGCCCGGTTCTGTTTATCAGGCTCTGCTGGCAGCGGGCAAAACGGCGGACGCGTATCTGTACAGCAATGAGACGCTTGTGCAGGGCATATTCGAAAAAGATTATGAATACACCCGCGAATTTACGCTTGACGAAAGCATGCTGCACTACGACAGCCTTGTATTATCATGTAAGGGACTTGATACACTTGCGACGATACGCATAAACGGCAAGGAAGTTGGTAGAGCAAATAATATGCACCGACCCTGGGAATTCGATCTGAATGGCATTTTGATCCCGGGAACAAATGAAATACGCATCCTTTTCGAGTCGCCTGTAAAATACGCAAGGGATAATCCCTCCTTGTTGACCATGATGGCAAACCCTGTTTCTCTCAGGAAAGCCAGCTGTATGTACGGGTGGGACTGGGGGCTAAGCTTACCGGATATGGGCATATGGCGCAGCATATCTGTGGACGCATATAATGCCGGCCGCATTGCGGATGTATATGTGCAGCAGGAACACGGAAGCAGCGGCGTCACGCTTGGAATCGACGTTGCGACAACGCTGTGGAAACAGGATCTCCGTTTGAAAATCACTGTTAAGGACCCTCGCGGCACAAAGGTGTTTGAGCGCATTGCCACGGCTCAGGATTCTCAACGGCACACAGTCGAAATTTCTAATCCTCTGCTGTGGTGGCCAGCAGGGCAGGGAGTGCAACCGTTATACACCGTCAGCGTACACCTTGCAGATAACGCCGAAACAGTCGATGAGCGCAAATTTCTCATCGGACTTCGCACGATAAGGTTGCTTCGCGAAGAGGATGAATACGGGCGCAGTTATGCATTCGAAGTGAACGGCAGAAAAATATTCGCGAAGGGAGCCAATCTTGTGATTGAAGACGCGGTGCTTGGTAGAAGGTCGAAAGAGCGAACAAAGCGGATGATCGAAGATTGCGTGGCGGCAAATTTCAACTGTATACGGGCATGGGGTGGAGCCACCTATCCAGAAGAATATTTCTATGAATACTGCGATAGGTACGGCATCCTGGTCTATCAGGATTTTATGTTTGCTTGCAATCTCTATCCTATAGACGCCGATTTTATCCAAAACATCACGGATGAAGCAACTTTCGTTCTGAAAAAATTGAGAAACCACCCTTGTTTGGCACTGTGGAGCGGTAACAATGAAGTTGAAGCCATCTATGCCCTGCTTTCCAATTCGGCTCCGGAGTTCAGCGATTTGCTCAAACAGTTTGGCATTGGGGAGATACCTCGGCAGTTGCTCGATTTGTACAAAAACAACTCGATGAAACTGTTTTACGAGGTACTGCCCGATCTGGTGAAACGCTACAACCCACAGACAAGTTATGTGGCTTCCTCGCCTTCTACCGACATACCCTTC
>CAZWAS010000072.1:2898-4286 GCA_964631915.1 uncultured Spirochaetales bacterium
AAATTCCCCGTGGCGACTCCCATTATTATCTTGTTTACGATCGGCTGAGGCCGTATCCAGAGTTGCGATATCTCCGTTTCCGCTTTGTGAGCGAGATGGGTTTTCAAAGTTACCCTGACTGGAAAACCATTCTGAGCTTTAGCCGGGAAGAAGATAGAGGCCCTTACACACCTGTTATGCTGCAGCATCAAAAGTGTCCCAACGGCAACCAGGCGATAGAGCACTACATCGGCACGGATTACCATGTACCCACGGATTTCAGGAGTTATGTGTATGCTTCTCAGCTCATGGCTGGCCAGATCATGGGATATTCCGTCGAACACTTCCGGCGCATGCACGGGCTTTGTATGGGCGTCATTGTATGGCAGCTCAACGATTGCTGGCCGGCGGTATCCTGGGCAGGGCTTGACTATTACGGCAGGTGGAAGGCCCAGCAGTATTTTCTGAAAAGAGCGTTCTCGCCTGTGCTCATATCCGCTCTGGACGAAGGTTTAGCCGTGAAGCTTTATATCAACAACGACAACCCCGTTGCGGTGGATGCGGTCGTTGAATGGGCGCTTTACGATAAGCGCTTTACCGCAGTCGTGAACGGCGAAAATGCCGTACGTGTTAGACCCCAGGGTGTCGAAGCGCTCGAGTTGCCGAATTTTGCGCCATTCATACCGGAGGTCAAAAAACATGAATATGTGCTGTCGTTTTCGGTAAGCGAAAACAAAACTACGCTCAGCAGCGGCAATCTTTTGTTCGTAAAGCCCAAAGCATTCTCCTTTGAGAAACCAGAACTCGAAATTGATGTGAAGGAAAACACAGATGCTTTCATTCTCGATATCATGTCAAACGTTTTTGTGCGGGGACTCGAACTGAGCCTCAGCGATACTGATGCTGTCTTCAGCGATAATTATTTTGACCTGCTGCCCGATAGACACAAACACGTTGAAATTAAGAAGACAAAGCTGTCTGCACCGATTTGCACGGAAGAACTGAGAACACAGCTTGAATGGAAATCCGCCTATGATTTGCAAAATGAGGAGAAAAAATGAAAGCCGAAAAATCGATGTACGCAACGCTGGCTACGACCGACGCGTTGCAGACCGAGAGAAAAGAACGTTTATCTTATGGGATTTATTTTTTGGGACAATTGATTTTGTATGGGATCATCAGCGGATATCTGCAGATTTATCTGACGGACATTGCCATTCCGGCCACAGCTGTCGCCGTCATATTTCTCGTGGCTCGGATATGGGATGCGGTCAACGATCCCATGATGGGTGTCATTGTGGATAAGGCGCATCTTAAGGGTGGAAAGTATAAACCATGGCTGAAAATATCTTCGATTCTGATCCCGGTATTTACGATCCTGCTTTTCGCCATTCCCTCCTCGTTCAGTA
>CAZWAS010000072.1:4310-21294 GCA_964631915.1 uncultured Spirochaetales bacterium
GCTTAAAATCGCCCTCGCGGCAATACTGTATATATGCTGGGGCATGAGCTATACGATGTGCGATATACCCATCTTTTCCTTAGTGGCAGCCATGACAGGGAATATTAATGAGCGGACGAAAATCATCTCCTACGGAAGAAGTATGATGTTTGTGGGTTCTCTGCTCATCAGCATCGTCATTCCCCTGATCTATCCTGCAATCGGCTGGTTTATAACGGTGTTGATCTTCTCCCTGGTTGCTTTCGCGACGATGATACCCATAGGCTTCGCGGCAAAGGAGCGTAACCTCTCTCGGAACACACAGGCGCCTACTTTAAAAATGCTTGTCAGGGCGGTCATGACAAACAAATATCTCATGGTATTCTTTATCGCAAGTATTATCGCAGGCCTGACCAATACTGCATTGACCGTATCCGGATACTTTGCCATATACAATCTCGGCTCGACCGAAATGATGATTCCTCTGTCCGTCATACCGCTTGTCCCTGTTATTTTCCTGGCGCTTGTAATATCCCGCATTACGAAAAGAATCGATAAGTTCACGCTTTACCTGACTTCCCTTGGCGGGAGTGTTCTCTTCAGCGTTGTTACCTATGTTATGGGATATGAAAATCTTATAGTGTTCTTCACGATCTTTGCGTTGAGAAGTATCTTCTTCTACATAACGGCCATTATCAGCGCCATGATCTTCCTCGACTGCGCGGAATATGGGCTGTACAAGACTGGAGAGAATGCAACGGCATGCACCATGTCCCTCAGTACGTTCTGCGCCAAGTGTCTTTCCGCAGTGGCGGGATCGCTTTCCATGTTTCTCCTTGGCGCTGCCGGTTTTGTGAGCGGACAGAATGTCGCACAACCCGCATCAGTGCTCTCGTCCCTTTGGGTCATGATATCCATCCTTCCTGCGGCCGGGCAGGCCGCTGCGTTTTTGATTCTTCTCTTTGGCTACAAGCTTCGCGAGAAGGATGTTCAGATCATGGCGAAGGTGAACCATGGGGAACTCAGCCGCGATGAGGCTGCGGGTCTGTTCTCAAGGTCATATTGAAGCAGCAAAGCCTTTCAAGGCTCTATGAATTTAAAATTTTTTGAAAGATTCAAGCCGTCCGGTAATTCGATATCTGACGGCATTTGTTTTTTCTTGCGATACTCGCCGGGGGTTGCACCGTTTACAGCTCTGAATGCTCGAAAGAATGTTTCGGTGGAATTAAACCCCACTATAAATCCGATTTCCAGTGCAGACAAATCCGTTGTGAGCAGCAGCACAGACGCATGATACACACGAGCATCCCGTAGTATATCGCTGAAGCTATCGCCGTACTTCGACAGCACATCGCTCAGATAGGTTTCGTTGAAATGAAATTCGCGCGCTATGTCTGAAAGGGTCAAGTCTTCGCTGAAATGTTGGTAAATAAATAACTTTATGCCCCAAAGTATCAGGTCAGAATTGGTAATTCGACCTGCCTTGCTCTTGATCCAATCGTGGAGTTCCTTAGAATTGGGCAAATTCCGAATTATTACAGCAAGGTATTCCGAATACAGGCTGGATTTACAATACGCACCAGGAGAAGTATGTTTTTCGCGCTTAAATGCCTTTTTGAATGTTTCGACGGATTTGTAACCCACTTCCTTCGCAATTTGGTCGACGGAAAAAGGTGTCGTTTTCAACAGAGAACAGGCATGCTCGATCCGGATTTTTTGCAAAAAGGCGGAAAAAGACATGCCAAAATGTATCCACAGCGTCTGCTTGGCTGCGGAAAGGGAAATGCCTATCGCACTGCATACGTCAGTGAGATTAATGGGTTTTTTATAATTAACGTTTATATATTCGACAATAGGGATATGATCGTTTTGCTTCGAGACTCCCTTTTCGTTTTCAAAACATGCCTTCCGCCTTCTATCGAACAGTATGAGGATTTCCGCGACAATAGCCTGCAACATGGCGTCCCTATATGCATCGGTGACCATCTGTTCTGATTCCAGCTTGCGAAATAAGGCTTCAACCTGGAATAAGTCCGTACCTGTGAAATAGACACAAGGCGGTGCCTGTGGATGTGCTAGGACGATTTCGGCTATTTGATAAAACACGGAGCCGGGGATTTGGAACAATTCTATTCGGAAGTGAACATTGGAGATATCCAAATAACTTTCACTGCGGTATTGGTGTGTATGCCAAGGCAGCAAAACGCACAGCATGCCGCTGCGGATGCTATATCTTTGACCGTTGATAACATGAATGCCGTTTCCGGCGTATATAAATTCCATTTCGAAATGCTCATGCCGGTGCAAGGGAAACTCTCTCAGGCCGATATGCCGGCTGATAGAAATAGTATCGCTTCCGTTACTATCTATGAGCGAAGGCTTTACCACTATTGGTTGTATATTGTTGTTATATAGGTTCATCAAATTTGCTACTCACGAACATCCGCTATTCAGCAGGACGCTCTATGACGATTCCATCAACGATAGTAAAAATAATCCGCAATATCAAGGTGGGCATTGTCTCATCGAAAAATCTGACCGAAACTTCGATAGGAAACACGAATGCATGCAGAAGGGTATTGCCGAGGCCGATCGAATCGATAGAGGTTCCCTCAAGACAGACGGAGACTGTATGCGAACCTGTCACAGGACAGCGCATCGATAATCCCTTTCAGGCCGGCATAATGCGAGCCTTTCCAGTATATGGTTCCACATGTTCCGCATCGGTAAAACCGGTCGTAGCAGAGTAGGATACGCGGTGCGAGTTCTGCTACGACGCTGTTTTTGGGCACTTCGGCGACGGTTCCGTTGCATCGCATGCACAGGGAGAACGGTTTTACGGATCCGTACAGATCGAAGCGGCGCATGACCTCGTGCATCTGTTCCAGCGGGTTTTGAGAGCGGATCCAATATCCGTGGGTGACTGCTTTTCTTTTGAGGATCCCTCTATCTCTGGTCAGAATGATCCTTTTCTCCTGGACCGATATGTTCACGATCTGAGGATCGCCGAGGGAGTTGCTGTACACCGTATCGAAGCCGCAGAGCCTTAGATACCGTGCGAGTTTGCCCAAATGAACATCGAGCACGAATTTCGGTTCCCTCAGCGGTCGCTCTCTCAGACGCGATACAGATGAAATATCGAAGCTTTCGAAAACAGGGTACACAGAAATGAAATCACCCTCCCGTATTTTGTATGCGAAATCCACGGGCTTCCCGTTTGCGAGTATGAGATCCACTTCGGTATGAGGAACCCCTTCGGATTCTATAAGGTTTTTTACCGATGGATTCCCTTTCATCCGGATGCTGTAGGGGATTTTTCGTTTTTCGGGAGGAAGGAAATCGTTCAGTTCTTCATAGAAACGGACAGAGCATGTATATAGGATGTTCTCGTTCCTCTGGTACACGATGCTTCCTTTCTGCAGGAAACGGACTGTGTTCCTTAGGATCAGCCCGCAGCCTCTTCGAACACGATCTCGATGCGAGAAAGCACGTCTCCGAGCAGGCTTCCCGGATCGGCGGAATCCATATCGGGGTACAAGAACATGTATTTTGCTTGCCCACCTGGAGACCGCCGCAAATCTGCTGCGAAAATCTGCATCTCCTTGTCGCCGACTGTTACGTAGACCCAATAGCCGTAAACTCCTTCGCTTATGTCCGACGGCAGTATGGATATGGTCTCTTCTATGCCGTCATCGACCTCTTCCATGACGAGGTATCTCGCAGCTATGATGATACTAGCTTTTATGTCCTCGAAATCGTAATCCGCATAATAGATGTTCCCGTATACGATTTCTCCTTTCTGGGAGACGATCTGAAAAGAGTCCTCAGACAAGGTGCCTTTATCGAATCCGTACGGTTTGGAAATGTTCAGCGTGAATCCGTCTAGGAAATAGTTTGTGTTCACCCTTTCTATGGAAAAGACCGACAGGAGGGGCAGCATGATGAGGCAGAGTATAAGCACTATATTTTTTTTCATAGTGAAGCTCCTTTTCCTTCAGAATAATCCACTGTGGCTGTTTTTTCCAGTATGTGGTAGTGTTGATACTGGAGGATCGGGTGGCACTCGTCGTTTCCATAGTCGGATGGTCTGGAAAAGGGAAAACCACATTTATACGAAAAGTCATAGAGGCTTTAAAAACCGAAAGCCGTTCCGTTGCCGCGGTGAAAATCGCCCACAGCAAAACTCAGGTGGATGGGCATGGTAAGGATACTTTTCTCTATGCAGAAGCAGGGGCGGACGCAGTGTGTCTCGCATCCGAGACGGAGACCGTTTTCTTGTATACTAAGAAGTGTCCGATAACGAAGGAAATTCTGGACCGGTTTTTTCCTGATGTGGACATAGTACTCGGGGAAGGGCTTTCTTTGGCCGGCATCCCCAGGTTCGAGGTTACGGGCGGCTCGTCGACATGGGACGAGGTGAAGTACGGAACTGAGCGCCTCGACGGCATTGTGAGCGACAATCCCCGTATGGTAGAGCTTGCCGGAGAACGGGGGATTCTTGTGTTTTCCCCTCATGATGTGCTACCATTCGTGCGACACATGGAGGGTATGCGATGGCACGAGACGTAGAGATCATCATAGGTGGGAAGAAGCTTCCGCTGAACGAGTTCACCCAGGAGATTACGCTGAATGTGGTGACCGGGCTCCTCGCAAGCTTCAAGGGGGCGAACGTGAAGGAAGAAATTCAGATCATCATCAGAAAATAAGGCTGGAGGAAGCTCCGGCCTGTTACTTCGAAACCAATTCCTTTATCCGTTTCACTCCAGCCACAGCGTCCGAGGTATAAGCAACCGCTCCGATTTCCGCAATATCGTAGACATTCCCTCGTGTATACTGATGGGTATGATCAGGCCAATAGTGTAATGCCATCTGCAACAATGAAGAGTCTTCGAATGAGCTTGAGAAGGCATTAGTCCTTTGCCGCATAGTGTTTGAAGAGGATTCCTTGGAGCGTTTCATGAACGCCGGGGCATCCTGCCACGAGCGTTCGGCACGAGAACGGATCGTAGGGTTTTCCCGAAAACGTGGTGGCAGTACACCCTGTCTCTTCGAGCATGAGAAGCGCTGCCGCCACATCGTAGGGTTTCAGATCCACTTCCCAGTATCCTTGAAAATATCCTGCGGCGACGTAGGAAAGATCCAGCGCAGCGGAGCCTATTCTCCGTATGCCGCGACACCTGTACAGTATATCCTGGGCGCTTCTGAAAAAATCGTCCGCAGTATCCCTGGATCTATAGGGGAACGCGGTGGCGAGAAGCGAATCCTTTAAAGGGATCTTTTCCACCATAGGCAGAGGGGTTTTTCCGTGAAAGGCGCCCTTACCGCGGATCGCGTGGAAAAACTCGCCCGTATACGGTTTGTATACTATACCGAGAATCGGTTTTCTGCCTTCGAACAAAGCGACTGAAATGGACCACACATCGAATCCGCTCAGGTAATTCACCGTACCGTCTATAGGATCCACGATCCACGTATAGCGCTCTCCGAGGGTCTGTTCCGTTTCCTCGCCGAAGAAAGAAGCTTCTCGGAAAATCCGGTAGAGTCCATCTCTGATCCTCGATTCGGATTCGATATCCACGCAGGATACGAACTCGCGGGCCGATTTCTCACCGCCCCCGCCCGGTTTTTCGCTTCGAAACAGCTTCTTCTGATATGCTCCCACGGTTTTAAGGAGGCGTTTAACGCTGCTGAGCATGCTCGCGTACTGTGCATATGACATGATCCTCTACCTATCCTCCTGTTGCATCCAGTATATGATGTTCCGCACGGCATTTCTTGGGATGAAGCGCAGCAGAAACGCCATCAGCCTGTTGCCGAACCCATATACTGCGACTGGTTTTCCAACCATGAGGTTGTTATAACCGAACTCTGCGACCTTATCAGCCTGTGCAGGCTTGAGCAATGCGAAGAGTCGCGATCTGCCGAGATCCGCCCTTTGTTTGAAACCTGTTTCCGTGGGACCCGGACAGAGGGCCGTCACCGTAATGCCTGTGCCTTTCAGTTCCCTGGAAAGGGCCTCCGAAAACATGAGCACATATGATTTGCTCGCGTAGTACACCGCCATGAGGGGTCCGGGCTGGAACGCAGCAGTGGAAGATACGTTCAACACTTTTCCCAGCTTTCCCTTTCTCAGGTTCAGGAAGAGCTTGGTCAGATGCGTGAGTGCGATAATATTGAGGAAGAGCATCTGGCGTTCTTTTTCCCATTCGCTGCGTGAAAACTCGCCGAAGGAACCGAATCCCGCATTGTTGACGAGTATGTCCGGGTCGATGCCTTGCTCTGCCATGCGGTTGAACAAAGATGCACCTGCATCCGGCTGCGAAAGGTCCATGGGGAATACGAAAACTTTCACTGCGTATGTTTTCTCAAGATCGGCTTTTATATCGGTGAGTTTATCCCGATTTCTCGCAACGAGTATAAGGTCAGCTCCGTTTTTCGCGAATATCCGAGCGAGCTCGTACCCGATTCCTCCCGAGGCTCCGGTTATCAGTGCCGTATGTTTCATGATCATATCTCTCCTATACACGGATGTCCTCATAGTATAGAGCTTTGATCGAAGCGATGACAGCAGGTTTTCTGTTGAATCTTTTCTCTTTGCCCGCAGTGCCGTTTTTTTGTATATTAATGAAAAATCCAACAATTCTGTATTCGAGCATACAAGGAGTTCCGTATGTCTAAACGTCAGTTTCAGGCTGAAGTGAATCAGCTTCTTCATCTCATCATTCATTCCTTGTATTCCCACAAGGAGATATTTCTGCGAGAGCTCATTTCGAACGCATCCGATGCCATCGATAAGCTCAAATACCTCACGCTCACGGACGAGGCGTACAAGAAGCTCGAGTTCGTACCGAGGATCGACATAGAGTTCGACGACAAGGATCAGAAGACCCTTTCCATCCGCGATTCCGGCATAGGCATGAACGAGACGGATCTGGATCAGCACCTGGGAACCATAGCTAAGTCAGGCACTAGAAACTTTTTTTCCCAGCTTACGGGAGATGCAAAACGGGATTCCAACCTCATCGGCCAGTTCGGCGTGGGTTTTTATTCTTCGTTCATGGTAGCGGACAAGGTGGAGGTGCTTTCCAGGAAAGCCGGAGAGGAAAAGGCCTATCTGTGGATGAGTGACGGGAAAGGGGATTATGAGATAACTGAAGCGGAGCGGGACAGCTTCGGTACCACAGTCACGCTCCATCTGAACGAAGAAGGCAAGGAATATGCCTCACGGTGGCGGCTCGAATCCATCATCAAAAAATATTCGAACCACATAGCATTTCCCATATATCTGCACTACGATCAGACTATCTACGATAAGGATGGAGATTCGAAAAAAGACAAAAAAGAGAGGAAAGTCGAACAGGTCAATTCCGCGTCCGCCCTGTGGAAGCGTCCTAAATCCGAGCTCAAGGATGAGGACTACATCGAGTTCTACAAAACCACGAGCCACGACAGCGACGATCCGCTCCTGTGGGTGCACACGCAAGCGGAAGGTACGCTGGAATATACGACGTTGTTTTTCATTCCAAAAAAAGCCCCCTTCGATATGTATCAGGTCGATTATCGGCCTGGAGTCAAGCTATATGTGAAGCGCGTGTTCATCACCGACGACGAAAAGGAGCTTATGCCTGCCTATCTCAGATTCGTGCGCGGAGTCATCGATTCGGAAGATTTGCCGCTCAATGTGAGCAGGGAGATCCTTCAGCAGAACAGGGTGCTTGCCAACATCAAATCCGTTTCGGTGAAGAAAATTCTGAGCGAGCTGGAAGCGCTTTCCAGGAACAAGGAGAAATACAAGGAGTTCATCGATCAGTTCAACAGACCCCTGAAGGAAGGCTTGTATTCGGATTTCGCGAACAGAGATACGCTTCTCGAACTCGTGCGGTTCAAATCCACAAAGGTCGAAGGATACACGAGCCTGTCCGAATACAAAGACAGAATGCAGACCGACCAGAAAGCGATCTACTATATAACAGGAGATAATGAGAACACGCTCCGGAACTCGCCACTTTTGGAAGCCTATAAGCAAAAAGATATAGAAGTGCTTATTATGGATGATGAGATAGACGAAATCGTGGTGCCCTCCATAGGTAAATATAAAGATACGGAACTTAAAGCGATTAACCGAGCGGGCGCTGCGGAAGAACTCAAAACTGAGAAAGATAAGCAAAAGGAGAAAGAGGTAAAGCCCCTCATAGAACGGATCAAGAAAGTGCTCGGAGACAAGGTGAAAGATGTTGTGGCGAGCTCAAGGCTTTCCGATTCTCCTTCGTGCATTGTGGCGGATGAAAACGATCCGACTATGCAGATGCAGCAACTTATGAAGGCACTCGGGCAAAAGGAGATGCCGGACATAAAGCCGATTCTCGAGGTGAATCCGGGGCATCCCATTGTGCTGAGGCTGAAAGATTCGCAGGACGAGGCGCTTGTGGAGGATGTGAGTTTTCTTCTGCTCGAACAGGCGCTTCTGGTGGAAGGCGTTCAGCTCAAAAATCCTGCGGAATTCGTGAAACGGCTGAACCGCATCATGGAAAAAGCTGTCTAAAGCCGGATCGAAGCCAGCACCGCGCATACCTCGCACATATCTTTAGCGGAGATATCCAAATGAGTCACCATGCGTAGGGTATGCCTTCCCGTAGCATTGCAGAGAATACCTTCGGATTTGAGCTTTTCAGCGACTTCGTGTGCTTCGAGGTTCGGCGTGTCGAAATACACAATATTCGTTTCCACCCGATCAGGATCAATGCGTGCCCATGATGTGGCTGCAAGCGTTGTCGCTATCATTTTTGCGTGAACATGATCTTCCGCAAGTCTCTCGACATGATGGGTGAGCGCGTAGATGCCTGCTGCAGCGAGGATACCTGCCTGTCGCATGCCCCCGCCTAAAAGTTTTCGCACTCTCCTTGCCTCTGCAATGAATTCCTTCGTTCCGCAGAGAAGGCTTCCGGCAGGAGCTCCGAGCCCTTTGGACAGGCAGAATGTGATAGTGTGGGCATACGTGGCTATATCTTTCACTCTCATACCGGTTGCGCAGGAAGCGTTGAACACCCTCGCCCCGTCCATATGAATCGTCAGGTTCCTGGAGCGGGCGAGCGAAGCGAGGGCAGAGAGGTCTCCTTGACTATAACAGGAACCACATTCGAGGTTGTGCGTATTTTCCACTTCAATCATGGTTGTGCGAGGCATGGAATATGTTTCCTTGCGGATTTTCGGAATGACGGCCTCGGGCTTCACTATCCCCCGTTCCCCTTTCACAGCAATCGGCAGAGATCCAGCTAAAGCGGATACCGAAGCCATTTCATAGTGGAGTATATGGCTGTTTTCGTGCGCTATGAGCTCGTTCCCTCTGCCGCACAATATATAGATGGGAATGAGGTTTCCCATGGACCCTGTGGATACGAAGAGCGCCGCTTCCTTTCCCGTAATATCGGCAGCCATGTCCTGCAAGAGGTTCACGCTGGGATCTTCCCCGTATACGTCATCTCCCACTTCCGCCTCGTATATCGCCTTCCGCATGCCTGGCGTCGGTTTCGTGACAGTGTCGCTGCGAAGATCGTAATATTTCATGCATAGTCTCCGGTTTCCATCATTATTAGCAAAAGACGCCTCGTTTGTATATAATTGTTCTGTGTTCGAGGAGGCAGGGTGGATCCGCACAAAAGATGTGATGTACTGATGGTGGTTCGGGGAAGAGTGTTCTGGCTAGGCGTTTTTTTTCGTGCTCGTGTTCTGGTTAGGCGAAGCGATCATAGATGCATATCAATTTCCCGAAAGAGGGATAAGCGAAGCCCTGTTTCCCAGATCGCCGATAGAATTGATACTCAAGCTCGCTCTCGCTCTGGGTATGTTCCTGTTCTGGATCCGCCTGCAGGTCCTCGTAAACAGACAGAAACTCCTCGAAGAGGAACTCAGAAAAAACGAGCAACAGCTCAAAGAGTACTCCGGCACTCTCGAACAGCGGGTGCGTGAAAGAACCGAGGATATTGAGGCAGCCAAGGCGAGGGAGGTAGCTCTGAACAAGGTGAAAAGCGAGTTTCTTGCCAATATGGGACACGAGCTGAGAACACCGCTCAATTCTATTATCGGTTTTACCAATGTCATCCGAGACCAGACCTATGGAGTGCTGAACGAAAAACAGAAAGAGTATGTGGAATACATACGGATAAGCGGAACGCATCTGTTGGAGTTGATCAATGAAATCCTCGATTTTACTAAAATAGAATCCGGACATGAAGAGCTGAGGAAAACCAGATTTCCTCTTGAATCCTTGGTGAATCTCACAGTATCCCTGTTCAGGGAGAAAGCAGCGGAGAAGAAACTTGCACTGACAGTGAATATCGATCCGACGGCGTGCATTGAGATTGAAGCCGACCAATGCAAACTCAAGCAGATACTCAATAAGCTTCTGAGCAATGCGATCAAATTCACTACGAAACAAGGGGAAATCGCGGTAAGTGTGCGGAAAACTGGCGAAAACGAGATCGAGCTTTCGGTGGAAGATACCGGAATCGGAATTAGACCGGAGGATATGGATAAGCTGTTCAAACCCTTTACTCAGATATCGTCTTCCTATTCTCGGGAATTTCAAGGCACCGGACTCGGTTTATCCGTGACCAAGAGCCTCGTGGAACAGCACAAAGGCAGTATCCGCGTAGAAAGCGAATACGGGAAGGGAAGCAGATTCATCGTTACGCTTCCGATTTCGGAGCCGGAGAAACCGCAAGAAGGACTGTACAATGGCAAAAACTGAAAAAATTCTTTTAGTCGATGACGAAAAACTCAATCTCCGTTTGCTCGAAGCTATGCTTGTTCCTTTAGGATATGAGGTTATGACCGCATCGAACGGAACAGAAGCCTTGGAAACCGCCAGACTTGAGAAGCCCGATCTCATTCTCCTGGATGTGATGATGCCGCATATGGACGGCTTCGAGGTTACAAAAAGGCTGAAAGCGGATGATGAGATGAGGATTATTCCGGTGATCATGGTCACCGCGCTCCAGGCTGTTGAGGACAAGGCCAAGGCCCTCGAATATGGAGCGGACGATTTCCTCACGAAACCGGTGGACAGGCTTGAACTTTCCGCGCGTGTCAGATCGCTTCTCAAGGTGAAGGCGTTCAACGAGCAGAGCCGCAATTATCAAAACGCTCTGAAGCAGGAAGTGCATATTCGTACCGAACAGCTTAAACATGCGTTCGACAAGATAAAACACGTTTCGCTCGAGACCATATACCGGCTCACCAGAGCCTCCGAGTACCGGGACGAGAATACGGGGGTTCATATTCAGCGCATGAGCAGGTTTTGCGAGACAGTAGCGCGAAACCTGGGGTTGAACGAAAAAACCGTGGAATCCATTCTGTATGCCGCCCCCATGCATGACATAGGGAAGATAGGCATTCCGGACAGAATTCTCCTCAAGCAGGGAAGGCTCGACTCCCAGGAATGGGAGGTGATGAAACAGCATACGGTCATCGGCCAGAAAATTCTCGAAGGTTCAAGCGGAGAATTTTTAAAGCTCGGAGAGGTTATCGCGCTTACGCATCATGAGAAATGGGACGGTACCGGGTATCCGAAGGGGTTGAAAGGGAAAAAAATCCCTTTACTAGGAAGAATTGTGGCTGTTGCAGATGTGTTCGACGCTCTCACGTCGAAACGGCCGTATAAAGAGGCATGGTCCGTGGAATATGCGTTTGAGACGATCGAAAAAGGCAAGGGCACGCATTTCGATCCGGAAGTTGTGGATGTTTTTCTGCGTTCCGAGCGGGAAATCATCTCGATAAAAGAAACCTACAAAGACTCCGAGGAAAGCAAGTTGTTTCTCTTCGTCGATTGAGGACGCTCAGTTTTTGTTCTTCGCGGAAAGGGATCTTACGATATCGAAAAAACCGGGGTAAGTTATGTCCACGGCTTCCGCTGTTTCTATGGACGTCACGCCCGTAGCCCCAAGCCCTGCGATGGCGAGGGACATGACCACCCGGTGATCGTGGTGTCCGTGCACATGGGTTCCTTTCAGCTTGCTTTCGCTCACGATAAGACCGTCGGGCAGTTCTTCGACCGTGGCTCCGAGTTTCGCGAGTTCCTGTGCCATGACCGCTATCCTATCCGTTTCTTTGAGCCTGGCCTGAGGCACGTTGTACAGCCTCGTTTTTCCCTGTGCGAAACATGCAGTGGCAGCAAGAGCAGGCAGTGCGTCCGGGGTGTCGTTCAAATCCAGATCGCATCCGGTGAGCCTGTTTCCTTTGATGACGAGCCTGTCCTTGAGAACCGAAACCGTACAGCCCATGCGCACGAGCATGGACACCACTGCCTTGTCGCCCTGGGAATCTTCCATGTCGAGGCCATGAAGTGTGAGCTCCGAACCTGTGATCGCAGCTGCACAGAGGAAGAATGTGGCGGAGGAAAAATCTCCGGGCACTGCTTTGGTGAAGCATTTGTAAGCCTGCATGCCCGGAACGAGAAAGCGGCCGAATTCCTCGTTTTTGTAGGTAATGCCCTGCTCCGAGAGCCAGCGCAACGTCATTTCCACATAGGGCCTTTCGTTCAGCAGTGGCACATGGATGACGGTATCCCCCTGCACGAGGGGCGAAGCTATGAGGAGGCTGGAAAGATACTGGCTCGTCGGGCATTCTATGGACGTGCTTCCCCCTCTGAGCGGTCCTTTGATCGCAACAGGGGCACACCCGTTGTTTCGTGTGGAGAATGCCTGGGCCCCCAGATCGGTGAGGCTGTTCAGAAGCGGACCTATGGGGCGCGAGCGGATCTGATGATCGCCCGTGAACACGGTCCATCCTTTCACGAGACCCGCTATCCCTGCCGCGAGATAGAGGGTGGTACCAGAATTACCTGTGTCTACGACGTTTTCCGGCACTCTCGGTTCTCCGGCAGTGCCTCGCACCACGAGGGCTCCATCCTTTTCCACAATATCCGCTCCGAACAATCTGCATGCCGAAATGCAGGACTTCGTATCCGCCGAATGGAGAGGATTGCGTATAATGCTTTCCCCTTCGGCCAAACTGGCGATGAGCAAAGCGCGTATGGTGTGGGACTTGGAAGCTGGCACGAAGACCTCCCCCGAAAGCGAGGCCTTTCTTATTTTTTCTATCATAGTAATAATGGTATGTGAGGTTGCGACGAAAGTCAAAGGGGGGAAGCATGAATCCATGTTTCGAGTATCTGCCCTGTCTGCTCGATACCGGAGGAGCGGAAAAGCTCGTGAACCTCTTTTCCGCCCAAGAACAGGAAGGCACTGGGGATGAGGATCTCCTGTGTGTTGTCTGCGGCCATCCGATAACTGCGAAGCGTGAGGGGATAGCTGTTTCAGGCAGTCACGAACACATCTTCAGAAATCCAGCGGGATACGAGTTCAGAATCGGGTGCTTTAGATCCGCTCCGGGATGCATGCATGTAGGCGAGTATACCGATGAGCATTCCTGGTTTCCGGAATACCGGTGGTGTTTCGCCGTATGCAGTAACTGCAGGATCCACATGGGTTGGCCGTACAGGGCGCAGGATGGAACGGTGTTTTACGGCCTTATCCTCGACCGGCTCAAAGAAAGACCGTGAGGTGCGGCGATGGTTTGCGCTGATACGATTCTCAAACTAGTCAAGACGATGAATCCGGTCGAAGTGCATAATCGGCTCATGAAGGCGTCGGACAGGAATATCGCTCTTGCGCTTCTATACCTGGGGAACGATGAAAGAAACCGCATCTTGTCCTACCTTTCTGCAGAGAAGGTCCGCAGGGTCAGGGATGAGATCGCCTTGAATGCGAAAAGGCGCATATCGGGAAAACATTACAGGCTCGCCTATGACGACGTTCTGCAGTTTCTTAAACAGCAGACAAAGCAGGAAAATCTGAAGAGCTACATACGGCCTAGGCGGACATGAACAGCCGTACCTTGTTTTTTGTGTGGGGTTTAAGAGCATGCGGGAATGACAATCAAAGACGAAATTGCAACACCGAGCGCACGGGAGGCCTCTCATGCGCTCGGTATCTCCGCGTTTCAACTTTTTATTCCTGTTTTTTCACCGTGTATTCCGTTGCGCCGTTCCCCGTATCGGGGAACCTCCGACAGGCGCTGCTCCGGTGGATAGGTTTTCCGGCATGTTGTATAATATCTACTGAAGAATATCCGTTCGAGTGTCCGATGCTGAAGTATCGGATCAAGTATAACACGAGGTTCTGATGGGAAAATCCTTCCCAGGGCTATACACCGTTTTATGTATTCTCGTTTTATCCATTGCCTTCGGATCCTCCCTTTGGGCTGTGGACTATGTGTGGAACGCCGGTTCCGACGGCAACTGGAACAGCGCGTCGAACTGGAACCCGAGCGGTGTGCCTGCCGCGGCTGCTGATACTGCGACTATTGCCACATACAACGTAACCCTCGATGTTTCTGTTTCCATAACCAGTGTCACGATTTCAAGCGGGTCTCTCTCGACAGGCACACAGGATCTCGGATTGAGCGGAAATCTGACAGTGGACGGCACGTTCACGGGTGGAAGCGGTACGCTTACAGTTGGAGGAGATGTGAGCGTAGGCGGCACATTCACAGGGGGAAGCGGAACCGTCACGGTAGGTGGGAGCGTGAGCGGTATAGGCAGTTTCTCCGCTTCGAGCACGAATACCTATGTCGGAGGTAGCCTGAGCGGCGTAGCCTTCGGCGCGAATGGCGGTACTCTGGAACTGAACGGGGCAACCACGCCAGTAAATGTATCTGCCAATACATTCAACAATCTCATAATAAACAAATCAGTCGGAACGGATACGGTTACTGCGACTGGCGACTGGAGCGTGGGGGGAGCTCTCACGCTCAGCCAGGGCACTGTCGCTGTGAGCGGTGGGAATGTCGGTGCTGCCTCTGCAACCATAAACAGTAGCGTGACTGTATCGACAGGGAGGAGCTTCTCCACTACTGGAAGCCTTACGGTCAACTCTGGTGGCTCCATTGTAGCGAGCGGAAATGGAACCGTAACAGCGGGAAACGGGCTTGTGCTGAACGGAACAGGCGCGGTATCAGTTGCGGATGGGGCGCTTACGGTCAGCACGGGCGGATTCATCTTGAACGGAAGCGGCGCAGTTTCTTCCACAGGAAGTGGCAATATCGACGTGACTGGCAATCTCGCGTGGGCAGGAACCGCGACTTCCGATTTGAGCCTGTCCGCAGGCTCCTTATCTGTGACTGGAGATGTCGTGCAAACTGCAGGGGCGAACGGACAGATTTCCCTGTCGAGCGGAACGCTGACAGGGAACGGAGCTTTCACCTCGTACGGCGCTGTTTCTCTGGGCACAGGAGGAGCGCTGATAACGGGCACTGCGAATTTCGCAGGGGGCAGCGTCGATTTCAACACAGCGGATACTGTGCTGGAGGTGCAGAGCAACCTCACCTTTGCTGGAGCGACGACGCTGAGCAATTGTTCCAGCACGGATATCATACGCTTTACAGGGGGAGGCGCCCAGCAATTGGACTCAGGAGGAAAGAGCCTCCCGAAAATAGAGGTGAACAAGAGCGGTGGTTCCCTCACCCTCGCGACAAATGGGGTGAGTCAGGTGGCAGGGGCTGCCCTCGCGTTCAACTCCACAGCAGCCACTACCGTGGATCTTGCGGGATTCACGTGGACGCTCGCTTCCGCGCTCAACCTGAACGATGCGGATATCACATTCAATGTGAACGGAGGCTCCCTCGCAGGTGCGCGGGATCTGTCTTTAAGTGCAGGTGCCTTTAACCTGGGAAGCGGCAGCGTGACAGGTGGCGCATTCAGCCAGAGCGGCGGAGCCTATGACGGGGGAACAGGAAGCCACAGCGTGACCGGGGATTACACAATTACAGCCGGTACCTTCACTGCCAGCCAGATCGTCACGTTCAACGGAACCGCGGCACAGTCTCTATCCCACGGAGCTGCAACGTTCCAGAACATCACCGTGAATGCCACAGGGCCGGTGAATCTCGCAGTCCCTCTTTCCATGAGCGGAACGCTCACGCTCACAGCCGGAACCTTCAACGCAGGAGCGAATGCAGTGACCATAGGCGGCGATTTCGTGAGAACCAGCGGTGCCTTTTCTTCCACGGGAACTCTCACTTTCAGCGGAGGCAATGCCCAGGCTTTCAATCCCCAAGGATCGACCTTTTCGAGCGTAAGCGTGGCGAAGACGGGCGGTACGGTAACTCTGCAAAACGCTCTTACCCTAAGCGCCGATCTTTCCGTAAGCGGAGGTACCCTTTCGGCAAGCACCTATCAGATAAGCATTGCGGGCGATGTGAATTTCACAGGGGGCACGTTTTTGCCTGGAACTGGCACCGTGTTGTTGAACGGAACCAGCACCGTGACATCCGGCACTTCCAGCTTCAACAACCTCACAATAGCGAACGGAAGCTCTGCGAGTCTCGCTGACGATTTGCGTGTGAGCGGTACCCTTTCCATAGGTACGAGTGCAGCGAGCACAGCGTGGCTCGATACCGCAGGGAGCAATATCCCTGTCCTCGGCACGCTCTCGAATTACGGTACTCTGTACAGACGGGGAGGAGATACGGTTGCCGGCACGGATGCCGCCAAAGGCACTGTTGTATACCGGACAACCGCGGGAACCATCCAGGATTACGGGGCTACGGATTATTTCAATCTTACAATCAACGGCATCAACGCATCGCAAACAGCTTCCGACCTCACCGTTGCCGGGAGCCTTTCCGTAACAGGAACCGGCACGCTTACGGCCGCTGGAGCGAACAGCATATACATAGCCGGGAATGCGGATTTCTCGGGTGGGACGTTCACCCACAACAACAACACCGTGATTTTCAACGGAACGGTCGACCAGAGCCTGGATCCCGGAGCTTCGTCTTTTTACAATCTTACGAAACAGGGGGGTACCAGGCTCAGCATTTCGGTGAATGCTCTTTCGGTGGCGAACCTTCTCACTATATCGACAGCGGGCGACACTGTGGATATGGGGGGGATTGATTTTTCCGTGAATGCGCTGTCCAATGCCGGTACTCTTGAACTTGACGGCAC